>JBNMJE010000113.1:0-5858 GCA_050873645.1 Succinivibrio sp.
AGATCTCCTACTCTGATATTGCCAGAATCAGGCTTTTTAATTCTGCCTAAACACTCTAAAAGAGCAGTACGAGTATCAGCATCAGGAGATACACAAACTACAAACTCACCTTTTTGAACTTCAAAGGAGACGTTATCGAGGACTTTGTGCTTTCCTTGAATTTTGGTAACTTTACTTAAAGATATCATGACTACACCAATACCTTTTTACAATATGCGCTAACTTAATGTGCCATCAAGCTGTTATTATTTTTAGAGCTCCTAAAACTAAAAGATGCCAGGCTCAAAGGAGCCTGACAAATCAAACAAGGAGCAATTATGTTTTTAATTTACTCAGTCTTTTGAAGAGCTCTTGATTAAAGATCCATTAGACCGTACTCAAGTAAGATCTCTTCTAATCTGTCCTGAGTTAAAGGCTTAGGAATAACAAAGCTCTTGTTCTCTTCAATCTTACGAGCAAGCTCTCTGTATTCATTTGCCTGAGCAGCCTCTGGGTTGAACTCGATTACAGTCTTACGTCTAATCTCAGCTCTTTGAACGTCGTTATCACGAGGAACGAAGTGGATTAACTGAGTGCCTAACTCTTTGGCAAATGCCTCTACTAACTCGTACTCTCTATCAACCTTTCTGCTGTTACAGATGATGCCACCTAAACGTACACCGCCCTGTCTTGCGTAACGGGCAATACCTTTAGAGATGTTGTTAGCAGCATATAAAGCCATCATTTCACCAGATGCTACAATGTAGATTTCTTTAGCTTTGCCTTCACGGATTGGCATAGCAAAACCACCACAAACCACATCACCTAAAACGTCATAGAAAACGTAATCAAGATCGTCTGTATATGCACCTAGTCGCTCTAACTGATTGATAGCGGTAATAATGCCACGACCAGCACAACCTACACCAGGCTCAGGACCACCTGACTCAACACAGCGTGTGCCCTTATAACCTTCTTTTAGAATGTCGGTTAACTCAAGATCTTCACCGATATCACGTAGAGTATCCAATACGGTTTTCTGAGCTAAACCACCTAAAAGAAGTCTTGTAGAGTCAGCCTTAGGATCACAGCCTACAACCATGACCTGATTTCCTCTCTCAGCTAAACCTGCTGTTAAGTTCTGAGTAGTAGTTGATTTACCGATACCGCCTTTACCATAAATTGCGATTTGTCTTGCTGCCATTTGATTTTTCCTTAAAAAATAGATTTATTATTTGTTGCCAACTGCTGCGCTGTATACGCGCTCAATTAGATTTAAACCGCCTCTGTAACCTGCAAAGCTGCGAGTTACTACCAATGTTTCTGTAGAAGGAGCTGATACTTCAATTAAAAGAGCTTTCTTTTCTCTAGCTACATCAGCTTCCCAGCTACTGCCTAAAAGCAGAGGTACACCAGAACCAAAATCAGTTTCTGATAATGACTTTTCTACAAAGTAACCATCCTCATGGAACTCAACATCTACTGATACATCCTCTGATAAGTGCTTAAAGCTCTCAGAGATCTGCTCACGTAGATTCTCAGGAGGATTATCTGTAATGATCTGCTTTACAGGAATTAAACCTAGCTGATCGGTTAAGAAAGTACTGTAAGAGAGAACATCGGTTGAACTGCCTACAGCTGCAAACTTAGCAGGAAGGCCATACCAGTACTCTGAGAAGAAGTTTGCAAAGTGCTCTAAGAAGTAATAGTAGATTTCAGACTCTTTCTTAATGAACTCTTCAGACTTGGTCTTATCAATGCCACCGAACTCAACAACCTTACGAATGAAGCTTGTAGTTGCCTCTTCACCGATAGGTAATCTGTCAATGTGCAGATATCTCTGTGAGTACTTCTTCTCGAGGTGCTTTACAATCTTAAGACCATTCCAGGTACCGATTAGAAGATTGAAATCTGCCTTAGGAATGTCATTCCACTCCTTAGCGCCACCGCTTTCAGGTCCAAATAAGACATTAACCTCAAAGCCGATTGCTCTTAAGATACGTACAATCTCAAGATAATCACCTCTCCAGTTCTGGTTGAAGTATGGAGTCTCAAGCCACAGGTTAACTAAACCTTTTTGCTTCTCACCGTCGTACTTACCTACAAACTGATCGATGATTGCCTTTACTACAAGCTCGTGACCATCAAGATTAGTACCCTTAAAGCCACCAGTATCAGCAAAGACAATTGGATAACCGTTCTTTTGGTACTTGCGTACTACTGAGCCTACATCATCACCTACTAACTCACCTGAGCAACCTGTTAGTACTACGAAAAGATCGCCTTTTACAACACCTAAACTTGCTCTAATCAAGTTGTCTAGTTTCTTAGCACCACCGAAAACAATGTCATTCTCACCTACGTTAGCACTAGGGATGTTGCCACCACTTACACCTGCTGTTCCCTGAAAGCCGTTATCAAAGCTTAAAAAGAAGAACTGTTTGTACATACAGCCAGGACCTGTATTTGCAATAGGCACTGCACCTTTAATTGCTGCTACTGTATAAGCTGCGCCTACAGTACAAGCGTAGTGTGAATGAACAATAGTGCCACCTTTCTTTTTATTTGCCATTTTTAAAATTCCTCTTCATCAAAATCGTTAGTATTATTTAGTGGCACTACATCATTTAAAACAGATGGATCACGAGCTAATAAGAAAGGATCTTCCTGTGATAACCACCAATCGGTATAAGGTAGAGCTACATGCTTTTGTAAAACCTGATTGAACTTCTTACGAGACATAATGTTCAGTAAGATTTCACCGGTTCTAATCATGCCGTCATATCCTACTGGGATATGCTCATCACCCATAGCCAGAGCTGGAATACCAAGCTTTGCAGCCTCTGGAGCTAAGCCCTGGTGTCTTATGATTACAAAGTCAGGCTTTTCAATTCGTCTGAAGATGTTATAAAGCTGATAAGCCTCAGTCTTACTTACGGTGTAATGAGGAATATCACCATAGGTATCAACTAACTCTTTTAAGGTGTTCTGATGCTCACCTGCACCATCATAAATAGGATCATGGTGGAACACGATTGAGCCGTCGACCTCAATACCTAACTCACGTAATACAGTGATAAGACCATGAGCATAAGCAGAACCAGTCATCACAAAGCCCTTTACGCCCTTGAACTTTTCTCTTAACTCGTTAATCTTTGGCAGTACTCTTTCGTGCTCTGACTTGATGTACTCTTCAACTTCCTGTTCTTTGTCTACTAATCTTGCAATGGCTCTTAACCACTCATCAGTACCTTTAAAACCATAAGGCTGAGGAGCATCAATCTGAGGTACACCATATTCCTGCTCTAGTGCTGTAGCCATGTATGAACCTAAGGTGTTACAGAAGGTTGCAGTACCTACTGCTTCACTTGCCTGAGCCAACTCGTCATAGCTTGCCATGTCGATCATGTAGTTAACCTTAAGACCTAATGGAGCTAGCATTGGAGTGAAGTAGTCAGTACCCCACAGCGCTACGATATTGATAAGATCTTTGCGCTTTACAGGGTTCTTTTTAACGATCTGACGCACTACACCGTGCTGAGAAATATCAAAACCAGTACTCCAGTGCTTTGAACGGAAGCCTTCACAGTGTAGAGGTACCACAGTGATACCTAATTCCTGCTCCATCTCGTCAGCAATACTGTCAATATCCTCACCAATGATTGCGGTTGCACAAGCCATAGAGATAAAGATTGCCTTTGGATGCTCACGGTTAAAGGCATCACGGCAAGCCTGGCGCAATTTATCTGAAGCGCCGAACACCATGTCTGACTCTAAAAGATTGGTGCTGTAAATCTTTAGGTTCTGAGCAGGCTTATTTCTACGAGACAAGCCCATGTTAAAAGCCAGGTTGAACCAAGGGTTATCACCTGAGCAACCAATAGGTGCGTGCTGGATCAGGATACAGTCAGTGATGTTACCTATCTGACACTCTACGATTGCGTTAGCACACATGGTTTCCTGATTTAAAGGAGAGTTCAATTCACAAAGTTTACAGATACTTTTTGAACCGCAACCACCTTCACAGGATGATTTACCAGAGAATTTTAATGAACGTTCAACATAGTTAGATTCATTGACCAGATCGGAAGCCTTACCATCCCAACCGATGATAGTACCTAGTCTCATCTCTCTATTTTCAACGGCACTCATTTGCAGATTGATTTGTTTTGCCATGTTTATTTACACCTTTTGTTAACCAAAATTCTGTTCTTACGTTTATTCGATTGTTTCGATATCTTTTACTGTGTTCTTTTCTTACTGAGTCTTTTCTTACTGTGTATTTGCTTACTGCGTCTTTACTTAACCATGTGAGAAAGTGTCCTTTGCCTGAACTCTTGTAATGTCAAATTGACCTTTTACCTCTGCGTAAACTCTAGATGAGATATCCTCGCCACCTGGTATACCGATAGCATCAGCTCTACAGTGCTGACAGTGCTTGAAGACATCTATATGTTCAGATGCAAGTTTTCTTGAAGAATCTATCTGCAGGCAGTTAGGAGCTGAGCACTCTGACAATTCAAATTGAGGTATCAGAGGAATAATGTTGTAAATAGAAGCTCCATGCTCTTTTACAGTCTTGGCAATGGTCTCAATATGGTTGATGTTAATTTCAGGGACTAACACTGTATTTACCTTTACAGTGATGCCCGCATCAGATACCTTTTTAATACCTGTTAACTGGTTGTGAATTAAGATCTTGGCAGCTTCAACACCTTCATACTTTTGCTTGTGATAAAAAATAAAGTTGTTTAACAGTGCTTCAATTACAGGATCTACTGCGTTTACAGTTACTGTTAATGAATCAATACCAACCTCAATGATTTCATCAGCCTTTTCAGGTAATAAAAGACCATTTGTAGACATACATAAAAAGAGGTTAGGAAACTCATCTTTTATAAGTCTGAAGGTATCTAATGCCTTTGAGGTGGCAAGAGTGTCACCTGGGCCTGCTATACCTACTACAGTGATATTTGGATTTAATTCAACTGAACGTCTTACTACAGCTAAAGCCTCTTCTGGCTTTAAGATATTGGCTGTAACTCCTGGACGATTTTCAAAGTCGTTAATCTTTCGGTCGCAGAACTTACAACCGATGTTGCAGCCAGGACTTACAGGTAGATGAATTCTGCCAGTCTTTGCCTTACCACCTTTGGCATAGCAAGGATGCTTTTGACATAGCTCTTCGTACTTAGAAACGTCTTTTGAAGATACATTCTCTTGTGATGATTCAGTCTTAATGATTTCAAGTCTTCTAACCATGATTAAGCCTCCAGGAGTCTATCTGAGATGAGTTTTTCTAAAACTGCGGAGATTAAATATGGAGCTTCAAAGACTTCAAAACCTTTGCTCTCTAGGAAAGCTGAGGCACCTTCACCAATCTTAGCTACAATGATGCCTTTGCAGTCAGAAAGAGTATTAGCAACCTTTTCAAAAGCTGAGATCTTATGAGTGCCACCATTGCAGCACTGATTTACATCACGGCTTTCTACAAAACGAGCTGTGTTATCAATAATGTCAAAGACATGGAATGTAGTAGCATGGCCAAAGTGCTGATTGATTACTTTGCCATCAGAGCTAGCTAGAGCAATTCTTACAGCCTTAGAGTGACCTGTATGAGTAGGCTCAGCTTTTAGATCAACTTCAGGGACTTTAACCTCTTTTACAGCTACCTCTGGAAGTTCACGTTCAGCGTACTGAACAGAAGACAAGTCCTCACGGTAGGCTTTATTAGCACCGTTATTAGTTACACGGTTGTCATATAAAGCTACCTTTACAACAGCTTTATCAATTGGCAGTGAAACTTCTAGAGCATCAATAAAGATCCTGTTTAAGAGCTTTGCTTCTTTGTGACCAAATGAGGTTGCTAAAACATAATG
>JBNMJE010000114.1:0-5806 GCA_050873645.1 Succinivibrio sp.
TAGTGATATCTGCAAACACTTCTTTTAAGTAAGGTGTCTTATCAACATAGTAGCAACTAGTAGTGATTAACTCTGCAAAGTTATCAACACTTGTTGGTAATGGTAAGAATTGTTTGTTGCTCATCAGTAGATCCTGTTTTATAAAATGCCTTTTTATTCTTATCTAAAGTATAGCGTAATAGTATTTCAAAATACGTTTTTTGGTGACAAAAAGTGCCACAAATAAAAAAAGCGCTAAGTTTTTTTAGGACCTAGCGCTTGTCTTTTTTAGAGATTATCTTTTCTTTTAGATCGTCTTAATTAGATTGTCTTTGAAGCAATCTTTAAAGCTGTCTGTGGCTTTGCATCTGGACTGAACAGCATGTATAAGAATGCAGCTAGAACGATGAAAGCAACAACAGTAAATACGCTGAATGGAACTAAACCAGTAATCAAACCACCGATCTGGAAGATTACTAATGCTAAGCAGTATGCCCAAACAGTCATATAAGTGATTGCAAAGATCCACCACTTAGTTGAACCTAACTGTCTCTTCATTGCACCTAAAGCAGCAGCACATGGAGTTGACCATAAGTTGAAGCTTAAGAAGCTTAAACCAACTAAGCTCATTAACATTGGGCTTGGGGTTAAGCCTGAAACCTGTGAGAAGTAGTTAGTTAAAGCAGCAGTTAAATCTGACTCACCACCTTCGTACTCACCATCTAAGCCTAGAACAACAGCTAAGGTACCTACAACGTTCTCTTTAGCTAGTAAGCCGTTGAATACAGCAACTGTTGCCTGCCATGAACCGAAGCCTACTGGTACGAATAAGAAGCAGATAGCACCACCGATTGCAGCTAAGATTGAGTCATCTACGTTCTCAACCATGCCAAAGCCGTCTGTAAAACCGAAGTTTGCTAAGAACCATACAACAACTACAACGGTGAAGATGATGGTACCAGCTTTGATTACGAATGCTCTGCAACGCTCGTATACAGCCTTTAAGATGTTACCGATAGTTGGCATGTGGTAATCAGGGATTTCCATAACGAATGGAGAAACCTCTTCTTTGAATGAGCTGTTCTTCTTTAAGATGATACCGGTGCAAACAATTGAGAAGATTGAGATTGCATATACGAATGGAGCAAACCACCAAGCGCCATCAAAGCATGAAGCAAAGATCATAGTCATGATAGGTAACTTTGCTGAGCATGGGATGAAGGTAGTGGTGATCAAACCAATACGTCTTTCATTGATGTTATCAATGGTCTTGTTTGCCATTAGAGCTGGAACACCGCAACCTGTTGCGATAACCATTGGAATAAAATTACGACCTGATAGACCGAAGTGACGGAAGATTCTGTCTAGAACGAATGCTACACGAGTCATGTAACCTGACTGCTCTAAGAATGATAAGAACAGGAATAAGAATGCAATCTGAGGTAAGAAGCCTAAAACAGCACCAACACCACCTACAACACCGTCAACTGCTAATGACTGTAACCACTCAGGAGCACCTGCACTCTCGCATAATGCGGTAACAGCATCAGTTACGTAACCGCCGAAGAAGTTATCGTTAACCCAGTCAGTGATGGTTGCAAACTCAGTCTCACCGTCATCATTGGTAAATGGAATTAACTCAAGGTATGAGGTGAAGTACATAGCACCGAAGTAAACTAAACTTACAACGATTAAGAAGATAGGTAGAGCTAAGATCTTGTTTAGAACTAGCTTATCAATTGCAGCTGTGATTGCTGAAGCTGATTTAACTTCTTTCTTGCAGCTGTTTAGGATCTCTTCGATTACCTGATAACGGCGCTTAGGGAAGTAAGCCTGAGCATCTGTATTGTAAGCCTGCTCAATTTCAGCAGAACCACGAGCAACCTCAGATAAAACATCCTGCTTATCTTTGTACTCTTCTAAATAAATTTCATCGCTCTGTAATAAAGCAGTAGCAATAAAGGTACGTGCACCTTCATTTAAAGATGAATCTAACTTTGAAGCTACGTTGTTAATTGCAACATTTGCTGCATCTTCAAAGAAAGACTTAACTTTAGGAGCTTCTGCACTCTCTAGAGCCTGAATTAACTTATCAATACCCTGTTTGTTTGATGCTGAAATATCAACAACTTTTACGCCTAACTTTTCAGACAGTTTCTCAACATCGATGGTGATACCGGTTTTCTTTACGATATCCATCATGTTTAAAGCTACAACCATAGGCTTGTTGAATGCTGCAACTTCTAAGGTTAATGACAGAGCTCTGTCTAAGTGTGAAGCATCAACGATGTTTAGAATTACATCATAGTCATCTGATAATAAGAAATTACGTGAAACGATTTCTTCAGGTGAATATGGTGATAATGAGTATAGACCTGGAAGATCAACGATATCCCAGTCTTTTGATGAAACTTTACCGATAACCTTATCAACAGTTACGCCTGGCCAGTTACCAACGTACTGATTTGAACCTGTTAGAACGTTAAATAAGGTTGTCTTACCGCAGTTCTGATTACCAATTAAGGCGAATGTTTTCTTTGACATTACATAACCTCCACTAATGAGGCATCACACTTGCGTAAGGTAAGAGAATAACCTCTTACGTTAAGCTCAATTGGATCACCTAAAGGAGCGCTTCTAACAAAAGTTACCTTGGTATTTGGGGTAATACCCATATCAAGCAGTCTTCTTCGTAATGATGAGCCTTCACCGTGAACTTTTACAACTTCAACAGTCTGACCCTCTTTGATGTTATCTAGTGTGGACATATTCTTCACTATTATGTAGTTAAAGGTTAATAAATTTTTCTCGCTAACCGTAATACTCAGCTAACATCTATTAGCTTTAAGTAATCGGAATTATCAATGATTAAAACTGGTTACTGTTGATTTATTCAAATTGCATACAACTAAACCAAGTTATCATTATTTAACGTCCGTAACTATATGCTAACTATTATTAAAATTCAACTGGAATTTTGTAAAAAACAAAATTTGTTCTGCGTCACATTTTCTTGGTGCATGCGTGAATAAAAAATACGATCACTTATAATGAACGAAATTTTCGAAACGTTATTTTTGCAACTATTATTTGAGTAACTATTTTTACAGTCTTAAAAACTGCTTTATTCTCAAGCTGTTAAATAAGACTGTTCAAACCGCTACTACAAATAACAGCTGCAGGTAACCTTACTTATATATAACTACATATATACTGGAGCTCATTATGATCCACGCTGTTGATCCACACGGAAGTTTCTTTAGATTTTTCAACAGGATCCCTTTCATCATGCAGATTGTTCTAGGTATGATTTTAGGTATCATCCTAGCTTACTTAATTCCTCAGGGACAAAGCTTTATCACCATGTTAGGTGACCTCTTTGTATCTGGCTTAAAGGCGATTGCACCTTTACTGGTTTTTGTTCTGGTTTCAGCTTCTATTGCCCGTCACAAGCAGGGCGCTGATGCTAAATTAAAGCCAATCTTAGTACTTTACGTTTTAGCAATGGCTTTATCTGCAGCTACTGCTCTTATTATGACCAGGATCTTCCCTAGCACCTTCTCAGTATTAGCTACTCAGGCTGTAGCTGATGCTCCTCAGGATGTTTCAACAGTGTTAGTAGGTTGCATTAAGAAAGCTGTAGATAATCCTGTTAATGCTTTAATCTCAGGTAACTATCTAGCTATCTTATTATGGGGTATCTTATTTGGTATTCTTTTCCGTAAGGCAAATGATGCAACTAAAGCTGTTCTTTCAGACTTTGCTTCAATTGTAAGTGGCGTTGTCAGAATCGTAATCAGATTTGCTCCTTTAGGTGTTTTAGGCTTAGTTTACTCATCATGCACCCAGGAAGGTGGTTTTGCTAACTTATTAAGCTACGTTCATGTAGTTGGTGTGTTAGTTGCAACCATGCTTATCATTGCTCTTGTAATTAACCCATTATTAGTATTCTTAACAACCTTTAAGAATCCTTACCCTCTAGTTATCACCTCAATCTTACATTCAGGTATTACAGCATTCTTCACAAGATCATCTGCTGCTAACATTCCTGTAAACATCGCTTTATGTGAAAGATTAGGTGTACCACGTGAGTCATACTCAATTTCAATTCCATTAGGTTGCACCATCAACATGTCAGGTGCTGCAGTTACCATCGTTGTTATGACAATGGCTGCTGTTAATACCTTAGGTATTGAAGTTAACTTTGGTACTTCATTCTTAATGTGTGTTGCTGCTGTAGTTTGTGCTTGTGGTACTTCAGGTATCGCTGGTGGCTCTTTAATGCTAATTCCACTTGCTTGCTCTATCTTTGGCATTTCAAATGACATCGCAATGCAGGTTGTAGGTATCGGCTTTATTATCGGTGTAATTCAGGATTCAACTGAGACAGCTCTAAACAGCTCATCTGATGTTGTATTCACCGCAGCTGCTAACAAGATCACCTCTGTTCCTAAAGACTAATCTTAACTTTTGGAACATCGATCAGAAAAGGTCCGCAATGCGGACCTTTTCTTTTGCTATATTATGAGTTCAAATCTAAAATCACTTAGTAATCACTAAGGTACCTAATGGTGGGTTCTTATCAATTGCCCCTACTACCTTGTGTGGCTGATACATTTCTTCAAGATAAGCTACATCCTCATCTGTTAGTTGTACCTCTAAAGCATTTACAGCTTCATCAAGATAGTTTGCTTTAGTAGCTCCAATAATAGGAGATGCTACCCCCTTCTTCCACATCCAGGCTAAAGCAATTTCAGACATCTTTACATTGTACTTTTGAGCAATCTCATAAACTCTGTGTACAACTTTAAGATCTTCATCCTCGGTACTGTTGTATTTATAGGCTGCAGCTTTATCAGTTCTGCTTCTAATTGATTCACTGTTCCAGGTGTTTCTTGATAAATGACCTGCAGCTAATGGGCTGTATGGCATTAAAGATACTTTCTGTTGCTTACAGATTGGGATTAACTCTCTTTCATCCTCACGGTATAAAAGATTGTAGTGGTTCTCCATTGCTTCAAAGCGTGCAAAGTTATTATCTTTTGCTACCTGTTGCATGTTCATGAACTGATATCCATACATAGCAGAGGCGCCTAATGCCCTTACCTTACCAGCCTTAACAAGAGAGTCTAAAGCCTGCATGGTCTCTTCAATTGGAGTTTCATAATCAAAGCGGTGAATGATGTACAGATCAAGATAATCAGTACCCAGTCTTTTTAAAGTACCATCAATCTCTCTTTTTATAGCTGATGCTGACAGTCTGCCTTCATTAAAATAGACTTTTGAGGCAATTACTACCTTGTCTCTTGAGGATAAGTGATTGTCAAAGGCGTTTTTTAAAGCTTTGCCTAAAAACTCTTCGCTTGAACCTTTTGAATAGCAGTTTGCTGTATCAAAGAAATTGATACCTAAAGATAAAGCATGATCTACCATATTCTGAGTATCGCCCTCAGACAAGGTCCAGTCATGCATTGAACCTGCTACACCAAAACTCATACAGCCAATACAGAGCTTAGATACTTTAAGCTCACTCTTTCCAAGATTTGTGTACTGCATATTCACTCCAAAATTTGATTGTAGTTTTTATTATCCTAGCTAATTATCTTGATAAATTATAAGATGAGTGTAGTTGATTGATGATAAAAGCAGTTGCTAAATAGTATCTTTATCTTGCCTAAAAGTTGCAAGTTAAATTTCCAAAGGCTTAGGTTAATTTCTTTTTAATGGCATGTGACTATGGTTAAAGTTGATTACACATTCAGCGAAATACTAATTCATAGTTTGATAGGAAAGACTTTCATAAAATATAAATGTCACAACATTTCAA
>JBNMJE010000115.1:0-5799 GCA_050873645.1 Succinivibrio sp.
ATTACCCTTCAACAGCGTAAGCTAGAATCCTTACAAAAGCTGAAGAAAGGCCTGTTACAACAGATGTTCATTTAGTGAGTTTTGTACAAGATGGCAAGCATAATTCTCTACCATGGATCTATTAGTGAACACATCGTGCCTACCTATGGTTTAGGTGATGACAAGCATGACTATGGTAGAGGCTTTTATTTAACTTCAGATCAGGAATTAGCAAAAGAATGGTCTGTATCTAAGCCTGACTATGATCATGGCTGGGTTCATGAATATGAACTATGTACTGATGATTTAAAGATTCTTGATTTTACTTCTCTTGGCATCTTGGCTTGGTTAGCTGAGCTAATGAAACATCGAGATGCTGATGAATCAAGACGATATAAAGTTTTATCAGCAAAGTTTATAGAAAAGTATGGAGTTGATACTACATCTTATGATGTTATCAAGGGCTGGAGAGCTGATGCTTCATACTTCTATATAGCCAAAGAGTTTGTTAGAGATAATATCGATGTTGATATCCTAGAAGAATTGCTGTGTTTGGGCGGTTTAGGAATTCAGATCTGCCTTAAATCAGAGAAAGCTTTTTCAAATCTTAAAGAAATTGAGACTGGCCTTATCTCTGTCGATTATGCTACCTTCAATGCAAAGTATAATGACAGAGATTCTAAGGCAAGAGAGAACATGAGACGCCTTATAAACTCTGAAGCTAATTCAGTAACTAAAGTTTTCAGCTCTCTTCTTTAAATAAGGAAACATCATCATGCCAGCATATTCAGAAGCTTACCTTGATGAAGTAGTAGAAACTCAAGGACGGTTGTTTGACTATATAGCTTACAAGTATCCAGATATGGATACCAAAGAGTTTATTGAAAGCTATATGAACAGCAAAACTCGTCATTACATCGATGTTTCTCAAGCATATGTAAGTACTAAAGATTACCTCGAGCTCTTTGAGTATTTCTGTAAAGTCGATAAATATCAGCTAAAGAAAGGAAAAGCCTTAGAAGGCTTTATGCCAGATTGGATTGGTCGCTTTTACGCTTACTATCAATGGTTTTATGATCTCCCAAGCTCTGAAGTGTTAAAAAAAGTTCCATTAGACTTTTTAATTAAAGCTTATCCAGGATTACATGATCTTGATTTAGAACTGGCTGTGAAAAAAGTAGGTGCTCCTTCATGAAGTTAATTTGTTTTGATAGTCCAAATGGAGCTTATGGTTATTTAAGCAATCGCTATCCATCTACATTTGCTATAGGTGAGGATGAGTTCTTTTGTGTAGAACAATTCATGATGTACACAAAAGCACTTACCTTTAATGATGACGACATTGCAGAACAGATTTTAGATTCTGAAGATCCTGATGAAATCAACGAACTTGGAAGACAAGTTTCAGGGTATGACGATGTAATTTGGAACGGCCTAAGACAGGCTGTGGTTTATGAAGGTTTGAGGGCAAAGTTTGAGCAAGATGATGAATTATGCTCTCGCTTATTATCAACAGATGATGCTCTCTTGGCTGAATGTACCGTAAAAGAGTATATCTGGGGTATTGGCTTATCTATACTCGATGCTAATAGAAGAGATCTTGATTGTTGGAAAGGTCAAAATCTTTTAGGATTCTCTTTAATGAGAGTAAGAGAACGATTGCGAATTGATCATGCTGGCAGCAGGTATCATAGAAGCAATGTAGCTAAAAAAATTATATATGATTGTTTGAGACATTAGGTTTGAAAATGGCTGATGATGAATCAATTTTAGAAAACAAACTGATCCATGAACTTGCTACAGGTGATTCTCAGTGGACTTATAGACCCGATTTAAAAACCGAAGATGATCTTTGGAATAACATCAGAGAAAAGCTTGGCAACATGAATGCACATAAATTGGATGGCCATCCAATTACTAATTCAGAAATGGAGCAGATTAAGTCGTTTATCAAGGAAAAAGCTGAGTCTACCTATAAAGCAGCAGTTTGGTTGTCCGGTGAAAGAGGATTAGCTCAAATTCCTCTTATACGAGAAGATGCTTCTTTAGGACAATTGCACCTCGATGCTATAAGCAATCGAGATATAGCTGGTGGTCATTCAACCTATGAAATCATCAATCAGTATCAAAGCAGAAAACAGGACGATACAGATAGAAACAGACGCTTTGATGTAACTCTTTTAATCAATGGTTTCCCAATGATTCATATTGAGTTAAAGAATCAAAGCCATCCTTATAAAGAAGCCTTTAACCAAATCAAAAAGTATCTAACACAAGGTAAATTCAGAGGTTTATTTGGTCTTGTTCAAATGTTTGTAGTGACAAACGGTGTTGATACAAGATACATTGCGGCTAATGACGATCCTGAAAAACTAAATGAAAAGTTTTTGAGCACTTGGGTGGATAAGAACAACAACCCTGTAAGAGATTACTTAAAATTTGCTCATGCAGCTTTGAATATTCCACAAGCTCATTTAATGGTTGGTAAGTACAGTGTCATTGATGAAAAAGCTAAAAAACTGTTGCTATTAAGACCTTATCAAATCCATGCTATCGAAGCTGTAAAGGCTGCCTCTGCAAGAAAGGAATCTGGCTACGTATGGCATACTACAGGATCTGGTAAGACTATTACCTCTTTCCATGTAACTAGAAATCTCTTAGAAATACCTAATATTGATAAATCGATCTTTTTAATTGATAGAAAAGATCTTGATCAGCAAACGTCCATTAGCTTTGCTTCATATGCAGCTGTAACAGGTGATGATATTGCAGAAACAGCTAATACCTATC
Source organism: Succinivibrio sp. (assembly GCA_050873645.1). Taxonomy (GTDB): domain Bacteria; phylum Pseudomonadota; class Gammaproteobacteria; order Enterobacterales; family Succinivibrionaceae; genus Succinivibrio. Next base: position 2,770 of record JBNMJE010000115.1, read on the forward strand.
AGTTAGAAAAGCGCTTAAAGAGCAAAGATCGTTGCATCATCATTGCTACAAGACAAAAGTTAGACTGCTTGCTAAACAAGTGCACAAGAGCATTAGAGGCTAATGACACATCAGATCGCTACTATAAGATTGGAAATGAAATTAAATCTAAAAATGTAGCATTTGTAGTTGATGAGTGTCATCGTGCTGTGAGCGGTCAAGCCAAAATTGAGATCGATAAATTCTTTAATACATCAACTAAAAAAGCTCTTTGGTATGGTTTTACTGGAACTCCAATTTTTGAAGAAAACAAAAAAGCAGAAAATGGACAAGCTGCTAGAACCACGTATGACCAATACGGAGAATGCCTCCACTCTTACACCATCAAAGAAGCTTTAAATGATGGTGCAGTTCTTGGATTCCAAATTCAAGCATCAGGCTTTTCAAAAGATGAGTTATGTAAGCTAGCAGAAAACCTCAAGATTGTTGAAAAAGAATCAGATGCTTGGGATATGGATAGACTTCAGTTAGAAGATGAAGTATTCAAGCGCTTTAACAAGAATTCACAAGGACTTGATCTCTATGATAATCCAGAGCATAGAAAAGAGGTTATAGATTACATCGTCAATAGAGCTTCTAGCTTGTTTAGGTTAGCTCCTAATGGCGAAGCTTTTGAAGCAATCTTAACTTGCAGCAGTATTGAGATTGCTCAAAAGTACTACAAAGAGTTTAAGCAATTCATAGCAGACGGTAACGTAAAAGAAAAGATCAAACGTGTAATTCCTGATTTTCCAAAGATTGCTATTACCTATTCTGTAGGTGAAAACGAAGATGGTGCCACAGCAAATCAAGAGGAGATGAAAGAATCTCTTAAAGATTACAACAAGATGTTTGGTACCAACTTTAATATAGGTTCAATCCCAGCATATAACAAAGATCTAAATGACCGTTTAGCAAGAAAGCACGGTATGTACATGTTGCGTGAAAACCAACTTGATCTTGTGATTGTTGTTGATAGATTGCTAACAGGCTTTGATGCTCCAATGATCTCAACCTTATTCATTGACAGACAGCCAATGAGCCCTCAAGGAATCATCCAAGCATTCTCTCGTACTAACCGAATTTATAATGAGAAAAAGCCTTACGGACAAATTGTTACTTTCCAAACTCCAGAACGATTCAAGAGAGCTTTTGAAAAGGCATTAAATCTGTATGCTCAAGGAGGTGGTAACAGTGTTATCGCTCCTACCTATGCTGAATGTAAGAAGAGATTAAAAGATGCCATGGCTGAGTTTAAAGGTTTTATGGCAGATCCTTCACATGAAGATCTTAATGAGCATTCTCCTGAAGCAGCTAGAAGAGCTTTCGTAAAGAAGTTCCAAGCAATTGATAAGGCAATTACTGCTATCAAGACCTATGAAGAATGGGACAATGAACTTTCAAAGTCATTAAAGAAACTAGCTAATGAAGTTTCTAAAGATGAATCTTCAGATTCGACTAGTTTAGTGGATTTAGCTGTTTCAAAGGAAGATTCTGCCACCTTTGATACCATCTCTAAAATAACAGGCCTTAGCTTGACGGAAAAAGAGTTCAACAAGTACTTGGGACAATACCAAAATCTAGTGCAGTCTTTAAAGGACGATAAGAAAGTTGATCCTGACGAGGTAGATATTGATTTTGATATCGACTATGAACTTGAATCAGTTCATTCAGATATTAAGGTAGATTACCAGTATCTTGTAAGCTTAATTCAGAGATATATCGACATGGGCGAGTCTGCATCTGGCTATAAGCAGATCAACGATCCTGCTGTTGATAAGTACATAGCAAGTGTTATGGAAAAGAATCCTAAACTAGGTGAAGTTATCTCTGGTGTATGGCTTAACTTAAAAGCAAATCCAAGTTCTTTTAAAGGAAAGAAAGCATTCACTGTTATCAATGAGAGAATTGATGAAATCATTGAAAAGAAGTTAACTTCTTTTGCTGAAGAGTGGTGTGTAGCCTTAAATGATCTTGAATATGCAGCTAAGTATTACAACCATGATTATATGGAGTTACAGACTAATTTTTCAGAGTTTCAAAAAAAAGGTGGCACCTTAAGCAAGATAAGGTACAACAAGATTGTAAGAGAAAAATCTCAAGAACTCATCGTCAACGAGATTATCCCTCTTTTGCAAAGATAAGTAACAGCGTTGGCAAAAGAGGTGGTTATAGACCTGCAAGTGATCTCATCACGATGTCTACATCTTTATTTTCAAGCTCTTGAATGATGTGTAGGTAAGTCTTTTGTGTGGTATTCATGCTGGCGTGTCCTAATCTTCTGGCTACGCTAGCTATAGATACTCCTGCAAATAAAAGTAAAGATGCATGAGTGTGCCTTAATCCGTGCAAGGAAATAATAGGAACTCCTGCTTTTTTACACTTTCTAAAAAGATGATCATTGACAGTTGAGTTGTACATCTTTTCACCTTCCTTTACAAAGATAGGTTTATCCTCAGGTAGATCTTTTACTAGTTCTGAAAATCTAATCACAGTCTGCCAATCAATTTGGATCTTTCTTACAGATGATTTATTTTTAGTAGGTAAAAAGCCTCCATCTCCTTTGTAATCCCAAGTCTTTTCAATCGATAGGCTTTGATGTGAAAAATCAAAATCTTTAGGAGTGAGCGCGATTGCTTCAGAAAATCGCATTCCTGTTTTAGCTATGAGCTGGATTAGCCAGTCAAAGTTTAGCGTGGCCCCAAGATCTAGTGATGATAACAGGGTATGAAGCTCAAATTGACTTAAGAATTTAGGCTTTTTAACTCTTGAGATTTTCCCTTTTATGATTGCTTTTCTTGTTGGATCTCTTTCAATTAAGCCTTCATCTACAGCATCAAGAATTGCTCCTTTGAGTTGATGATGAAAATCCATCGTTGTCTGTTTTTCGTGGCTTTCAGCATAGTCATTTAATAACTTCTGATAGACTACACGTGTCATTTCATTCACATGGACTGTAGGTATTAGTTTTTTGAGCCAACTTAAGGTCATCTTGTATTTATCGAGTGTGAC
>JBNMJE010000116.1:0-5784 GCA_050873645.1 Succinivibrio sp.
AGTACGATTCTTGGTAGATTCAAAGTGAGCTGTTAATTTTTTCCAAGCTTCAGTTTGAGTTGGGTTGATACCGTAAAACATGAAGATGTCTCCTGATAGCAGATTTTTAGTAAATGATCTTTAGTATATAAAGGTGTAATTGGTCTTATGATACATCTTTTTACTAAGTAATCTAATTTGTACGTTCTTTAATCTAAATCTAGTTTTTTAAACTAAATTAAACCAAGAACTTCAATATAGTGTTAGAGTTCTGAAATCTTCAAAGCTACACAACACTCTACAAAGCAAAATTTCTGTATTGACAGTAATTTTTACATCCAATACCTATTATACAATAATTATTGAGTGCTAAATCACACAATTCTATGCACAAAAATAACCAATTTTGGATGTTTAAGTCGTTTCTTTTGTTAAAAAATTTCTTTTTTTAATTACATGATGCCGGTGTCAGAACGTCTTCTGGTTAGATCTGGTGAAAAACTTGGCGCTAAACGTTTAGCCAGTTCATGCACTACTTTGATTTTTTTATCTTTAGATTTGCTCTTTAAATTACATAAAGCAACTCTAAAGTTAGACCATGGAAGATCCTTGATTACAACAACATCATTTTTAAAAGGTGAAATTTCATAAACCAATCGTGGTACTACTGATACACCAAAGCCTAAAGCTGTAAGTGACACAATTGCTTCATGACCTGATACCTCAGAATAGATATGAGGAGTGATCTCTTGAGAAGTGAAATACTTCTCAACTTCATACCTTAACTGTCCTTTTTCAGGCATTACAAAAGGAGTTAATGAAAGATCAGGATCAGATAAGTCAGTAATTACAGAGAATCTTGGTTTTTTAGGAGCTATAAGAATAAGAGGGAATGTCACCAAATCAGCATATTGGATCTCTGGTGGCACATCATTAGGTAAGGCGCTGATTACAAAGTCATACTTTGTGTCATCTAATTTATGCAGTGCGTCAGCAGGATCACCTGTTTCTAACTTTATCTCAAGATTAGGAGCTGTAAGATGCAGCTCATTTAGTAAGCGTGGAATGAAAAGATATGATGCTGTAACCGAGCAATAAATTTTTATTACTCCTGATACGGCACCTACGCCTGAATCTAATTCACTTTCTAATTCAGAATAAGAGTTTAGAGTCTTTTTAGCAAAAGCTTCAAATTTTCTGCCAGCTTCTGTAATAAAGATCCCTTTCTTATCACGAATACATAACTTTGCATTAAGTTCTCTTTCTAACTTATTTAAAGTACGACTTAAGGTAGAAGGGCTTACATTGCATAATGTAGCAGTTCTAGTTAAGTTTGAAGTTTCGCATAGTCTTAAAAATGCAGCTGCGTCTTTTAAATCGATCACTCTTTATAGTCCTTAAATTTTATATTGCATTTTTTGCAATATAAAAGAAATTATATTCCTTTTTATAAAATTGTGCTATTATAAAAATCAGTTACCACGCAGGTAAGATTTTTTTTGGTTAATTTAATTTTTACGAAGGTTATAAAATGGCCAACTTTAATTATTTCAATACATTGAATTTACGTCAGAAGTTAGCTCAGTTGGGTTGCTGTGAGTTAATGGAGCGTAGCGAGTTCGCTGATGGTTGCAACTTCTTAAAAGGTAAGAAAGTTGTTATCGTAGGTTGTGGCGCACAGGGCTTAAATCAGGGCTTAAACCTGAGAGATTCTGGTCTAGACGTTAGCTACGCTTTACGTCAGGCTGCTATTGATGAGAAGAGAGCTTCTTACAAGAGAGCTACTGAGAACGGTTTTAAAGTTGGCACTTATGAGCAGGTTATTCCTACAGCTGATTTAGTAATCAACTTAACTCCAGATAAGCAGCACGAGAACGTAGTTAACTCAGTTCAGCCTTTAATGAAGGCAGGCGCAGCATTAGGTTACTCACACGGTTTCAATATCGTTGAGTTAGGTATGCAGGTTCGTAAGGACTTAACCGTAATCATGGTAGCTCCTAAGGCTCCTGGTACTGAGGTTCGTGAAGAGTATCGTCGTGGTTTCGGTGTTCCTATGCTATTAGCTGTTCATCCAGAGAACGATCCTAACGGCGAAGGCTGGGCATTTGCTAAGGCTTGGGCTTCAGGCTTAGGTGGTGATAGAGCAGGTTGCTTACGTTCATCATTCGTAGCTGAAGTTAAGTCAGACTTAATGGGCGAGCAAACCATTCTTTGCGGTGTTTTACAGGCTGCAACTGTAATGTGCTACGACCACGCTGTAGCTTTAGGTGCTGACAAGGCTTACGCTTGCAAGTTATTGCAGTATGGTTGGGAGACTATCTGTGAGGCTCTAAAGCAGGGTGGTATCACCAATATGATGGATCGTCTATCAAACCCTGCAAAGATCAAGGCTTTCTACTTAGCTGAAGAAATCAAGTCAATCTTAAAAGACCTATACTTAAAGCACATGGATGACATCGAGAGCGGTGAATTCTCACGCATCATGATGGAAGACTGGGCTAACGGCGATGTTAAGTTACACACCTGGAGAGAGAACTACGCTAAGAGCGCATTCGAGAATGCTCCAGCTTGTGATACTAAGATCTCTGAGCAAGAGTACTTCGATAAGGGTACTTTACTAGTTGCTTTCGCTAAGGCTGGTATTGAATTAGCATTCGACACTATGACTCATTCAGGTATCTACCCAGAGTCAGCTTACTACGAGTCATTACACGAGTTACCTTTAATCGCTAACACCATCGCTCGTCGTCGTTTATACGAGATGAATGTTGTTATTTCTGATACTGCTGAGTACGGTAACTACTTATTCGCTAATGCAGCAATTCCTTTATTAAAGGATTTCATGGCAAAGCAGAAGTTAGACGTATTTGGTGATACCTTAAAGGGTGACAACGCAGTTGATAACGTTGAGTTAATCAAGATCAACGATCAGATCCGCAACCACCCTATCGAGGTTGTAGGTCGCAAGCTACGTGCTTACATGTCAGATATGAAGGAAGTTTCTGTTGGTAACAACTAATAGAAGTTTTCTAAATTGATTTTAAGGCCCCAAAACGAAAGTTTGGGGCCTTTTAATTGGATTAAAGTTAATAGGATAAAAGGATAAGTTTGCTAAAGTTGTAACCAAAGAAAGTTAGAGAATGCTCTCTAATTGTTTTAATGCTTCATCAATATCTGATTTGTATTGTTCTTCAGAAGTTTTTGCTTGAGTTCCTAATGGGTAGTACTCGGTATCCTCAGCAGGTAGCTCTTTTAAGAAACGGCTAGGATGAATAGCATCTGGTACACCATTTCTTTGGGTAACTTCTCTAGCTAGCAGTAAGGTTAATTCCTGTCTTGCTCTTGTAATACCAACATAAGCTAAACGTCTTTCCTCATCTACGTTATCTACTCCTTGGTTTTCTTCTGTAGGTAAAGAGTTCTTATGTGGAAGTGAGCCTTCTTCCATACCAACTAAGAATACATATGGGAATTCAAGACCTTTAGATGCATGCAAGGTCATCATCTGCACAGCATCATTGTCCTGATCATCACTCTTTCTATCCATCATTTCTCTTAGGCCTAATTTATCTACGGCTTCAAGAAAACTTAATGGGGTATCACCTTTTTTACCGGCGATAAGATCTGATATCCAGGATAATAGGATCTTAACATTCTTAATCTTAATTTCAGTTGCAACTTTACTGTCGGTATTGGCTTTTATATAAGCGTTATAGCCAATTAACTCGGTTAGCTCATTGGCTAATTCTTTGTCTTTGCCATTGAGAATGTACTGACGTAATTTAGTAAGTAAAATTACGAACTCTCCTAAGGATTTTTTCTGTCTTGGAATTAGATCTTTGGTGACATTAGGATTTAAGGCACTTTCGTAAAGGGACTTACCAATTGCTTTAGCCTGTGAGAATAAGGCATTGATAGTTTCATGACCAATACCTCTTCTTGGAATGTTAATCACTCTTAGCAAGGCCATGTCATCGTAAGGGTTACAAATAACACGACACCAACTCAACATATCCTTAATTTCTACTTGCTCAAAAAAGCTACTTCCACCTGAGATAAAGCAAGGAATTCTAGCTTCTCTAAAGGCCTTTTCTAAAGGTCGTGACTGAGAATTACTTCTGTATAAAACAGCATATTCCTTCCATTGAGAATGTGTTCTAAACTGATGAGCCAAGATTAACTGCACAACTCTGTCAGCCTCATCGTTTTGAGTTCGTAATTCCATGATTTGAACTTTCTTTCCAACATTTGATTTTGTATACAAAGTCTTGTTGAAAATATGTTCGTTATTTGAAATTAACTTATTTGCACAGTTAAGTATGTGCTGTGTAGAACGATAGTTTTGCTCAAGCTTGATCACCTTTAAGTCAGGAAAGTCATTACTTAAAACTTTAATGTTCTCAGGACGTGCTCCACGCCAAGCATAGATTGACTGATCGTCATCACCTACAACTGTGAATCTCTTGTTTTTAGATGTCAGGTATTTTAATAACTGATACTGTGTTTCGTTAGTATCCTGATACTCATCTACAAGGATGTATTTATAGTAAGAGCTCCATTTATCTCTTACGGCTTGATTGTCTCGAAGTAATAGCGTGGTTTTAAAGATTAAATCCTCAAAATCAGCAGCATTGCAGGCAGATAGATATGCCTGATAAGCCTCATATACCTGAACTCTAATGGTTCTTACAGCAATATCCTCAGGTCTTAAAAGACTAGTCTTCCAGGTACTGATATCTGTTGCTATTTCTTCAACAACAGTTTTCTCTGAATTATCAACTAAGATCTGTGGAAACTTTTCTCTGACAATATCTTTAATCAGCTTAAAACTATCGTACTGATCAAAGAGGGTAAAGTTTCTGCCTAATCCTAGAGCAACTGACTCCTCTTTTAAGATGTTTAACCCTAAAGAGTGGAATGTAGAAATAGTGATTAAAGAAGATCTTTCAGAGCCTAATTCTTGTTTTACCCTGTCTCTCATTTCAGCAGCAGCTTTGTTAGTAAAGGTTACAGCGCAGATCTGCTGTGGAGCAATGAAATGTTTATTGATGAGACTGACGATTTTAGTTGTGATCACACGGGTCTTGCCTGATCCAGCACCTGCCAGAACCAGACAAGGTCCGTTTACATAATCGACAGCTTCCTGTTGAGCTTGATTTAATTGCATCCTAGATTCCGATGCACTTTACAAAGCTTAGAGGAACACCATTTTTATCAATAGTGTTGCAGATAAAATCACCGTTTGGTTGAACATCGATATCTATGTTCTGGAAAGAAAGTCCTTCTACATAGTCTCTGTCTGCTTTGTTACAAAGTACAACGATAGGAATACCTATGGATTTAACCTCGGAGGATAACTTGTCTAGCAGAGCTAAAGTTTCCTGTTGAGAGTATGCACATAAATCTAACATAGCTACAAAGTTTGTATTTCCTTGAATGGTCTGAGATTCAATACCATCGATAAGCTGTTTTTCAATATCACTATCTTTTAGTTCTAAGAACTTAACTAACTGCCATTGAGATGCGTCAAATGGTTGCTGCTGCTCTGCTACAAGATTTGAAATGTATTTCCACTGAACTCTGTTACCGGCATAGACGATTGATGATAGTTTTGTCTTTATGATTTGACTTACAAAACGTCTTAAAACCTGAGGTCTAGCGCTAAAAGAATACAGAGCACTAGATAACTCAAGAGTATTTAAATCCTCAGGTGCACAAATATATTTGTATGCAGTTGGAGCGCAAATATCTTCAAATTGATAAGAGAGGATCTTATCTAAATTAGATAATCTTTCTTTTAGCATG
>JBNMJE010000117.1:0-5764 GCA_050873645.1 Succinivibrio sp.
GATAAATAGTCACTTTATCAGCATAAACAAGCCTAATATGATTTTGGTTTAAATTTGAAGATTCATCTAGTACATAAAGTGTAAAAGTCAACAAAAATAAACTGAAATTTCACTTTGCTCACACTTTAAATAGAATGTATATCTTATTGATCTTAATAGATGAATTTAACGTTGACACCATAAAATGATCTGCTAACATAAAGACATGGTAACAAAGTTACCAAAAGAATACCCTGGGGTGACATCTAGCGTTTCTACCCTGAGCCGATATCTTTAGACTTTGGTATCTTCCTGATAATGGTGTGTAGGCCCGTTTTACGTGGAAACCTAAGTTATCATCTGATGCCATACTTGAACTCACTGGTTCAAGGAGTCATGAACAGCCGATTCATTTCCGGGGCCTCAATAAACACTTCTAAAGCAATTTTCTAGAGCAATAAATCAAGTAAAATGTTCACATTCTGTGAATTAGCTCAATTCAATGTAAAATTAAAGTTCAAAATTGTGTTTAATTCGGCATTTTTCTGAAAAAATGTATATAATACCTTAGTTTTCGTATTTTTACGGATATTGTATTGGCAATTTAAATAAGGATTGTCAAAAAATAAAAAGCAATAAAAAACGATTAGCTTGATCGTTTAGTTTAATTTAGAGTAATAAAATGCCTCCAATCATCAAACCTCAGACTGACACTACTATTAGCTGGTTCTTAAGTCAGTGTCACATTCATAAGTATGCAGCAAAAAGCACCATTATCCATTCAGGCGAAAAGGCTGAAACCCTTTACTATATTGCTAAAGGTTCAGTTGCAGTTTTGATTAAAGATCAAGACGGTCATGAAATGATTTTAAGTTACTTAAATCAGGGTGACTTCATTGGTGAAGTTGGTCTATTTGATGAATCAGAAAATCCAAAGCGTACTGCTTGGGTTAAAGCAAAGACTTCATGTGAAATTGCTGAAGTATCTTACAGCAAGTTCAAACAGTTAGTTCAGGTAAATCCTGAGATCTTAATGAGATTAACAGCTCAGATCTCAAGACGTCTATCAGCTACTTCTGCTAAAGTTGGCAACTTAGCATTCTTAGACGTAACCGGTCGTATCGCTAAGACCTTAGTAAACTTAGCTCATCAGCCTGAGGCTATGACTCACCCTGATGGCATGCAGATTAAGATCACTCGTCAGGAAATCGGTCAGATCGTTGGCTGTTCACGTGAAACTGTAGGTAGGATCTTAAAGATGATGGAAGAAGATCATCTGATCACTGCTCACGGTAAGACCATCGTGGTATTTGGTACTCGATAAAGTTTTAAAGGAAAGTCTTTCTAAAGTGGAAAGACTTTCTTTTTTGTATTAATATAGCTTTCATATATTAATCTTTTAGTTATTTAAGGAGCGAAAATGGCTTCATTATTAGAGCGTGGTATCCACTCTTTTGATAAGAATGATCTTTTAGCATGTAGCCGTGGTGAATTATTCGGACCTGGTAACAGCCAGCTTCCAGCACCAAACATGTTAATGTTTGATCGTATTACAGACATTCAGGCTGAGGGTGGTGAACACGGTCTTGGTTTTGTTAAAGCAGAGCTAGATATCAATAAAGATCTTTGGTTCTTCCAGTGCCATTTCCCAGGTGATCCTGTAATGCCAGGTTGCTTAGGTTTAGATGCAATGTGGCAGTTAGTAGGCTTTTTCTTAGGCTGGAGAGGCGGTCCAGGTAAAGGTCGTGCACTAGGTGTTGGTAAAGTTAAGTTCAAAGGCGAAGTTTTAGATAACGCTAAGATCGTAAGATACGAAATCAACTTAAAGAAAATCATTGAAAGAGGTCAGTTAATCATGGGTATTGCTGACGGTAAGGTTTTCTGCGATGACGAGCATATCTATACAGCTGAAGATCTTCAGGTAGGTTTAATTCCACCAAAGAAGAACTAATCTTTCTTACCCTCTTTTCTTTAAAGCGCATAACCTCTGATACTCCTGTCTGTTATGCGCTTTACTGTCTTAAATAAAGCTGTCTCATATCGCTTAAAAATAAAGCAGCAGCTTCATTCTTCAAGTTCATTAGTTCTAGTCTAACTATATTTTCTAAAATTACAGTTTTCAAAATTACTGATCAATTCTGAAAATTAATGAACAATAAAGTCAAAATTTCGTATTGATTTCTGCAATAAATGCAAAATTATGCATTATTTTTAAAATTATTTTCATTTGTAATTTACACATAACACAAATGCATAAAACCTTATCACATCAACATTTCAAACCATTAAGGCATGCCAAACATGACAGTAAAAACTGTTCATAAAAGGCTTTTCTAAGCAAAACTTTGCTTGCATCAAATAAAAATACCAGTATAATAAGCCGCTCAAAATTGTGATCATGTTCACAATTATTTAATATAGGAATTACCTATGAAAAATTTATCTAATACCCCTTGGATCTATTATTCAAGATTCAAACATTCTACAGCAAACGATCTTAACCTGATTCAACATGCTAAAGATTGCGTCTCTTCCCTTTATGAGATCTCAACTAGAACAGAGCTCAAGATCTCTCAAGCCTATAACCTTCTGTTCAACCATATCCCTGAAGAGTTAACTAGATGGATGGCAAAAGCAGCTCGAACAGAACCAGAGTTATTCTCTGACTACTCTATTATTTCTAAGGTGAGCGTGGAGCATAAGCTCGACTTTTTAAGAATGACTGAATCACCTATCGCCTCTTTATCAAGACTATCAGGATATTCCATTTTTGATATTGTAGAGAATTTAGAATTGGCTACACGTTCTGAAAGTGATTTTGTATCTCACCTAATCAACACTTCAACACCAACCTTACTTTCATGCCTAGAGGATTTATTACAGCTAAAACTAGCTACAAACAGCGACTTATCGCCTCCTATAAAAGCAGACTCTATAAACAGATTTACTGCTTATCATTTAGCAAGCGCCGGTTGCTCTAAATCATTAAATCAGGAAATCACTTCATTGCATTACAGAACCCTATCAGAGTTCTATATTGTCAGTCAGAAGAAAAGCTATAAGAAGATGCGTTCTATCATACCAATTCTTGAAGATAAAGAACTCTCAGGCTATATCATGCTCATGATTGCCCTTTACACAATTTGCTGCAGGGTTCTTACCAATAAAGAAGCATCAACTCACCACTTTGATACACGTTCGATCCCATTGAAGATCTCTAATATTCTAGCTATTGGTATCTACCTTGTCTGTTCAAAACTTAATGTCAATTATCAGAGTTGTTTTACCAAGAGCAAGAAGCTACATAACTTTCCATCATTTGATAACTTCTATGCGATTTTAGAAATGTATGTAAATAAGCAGGCAGAACCTGTAGCATGCTTAGGCTGTAACACACCATATCTTGATTTAAAAGATCCTAAGTGTGCTCAAGAGTATTTGTCTGTCATACCCTGCCCTAAATGCAAAAAGAATGCAGAGTATGACATCAACGAAAACTAAGTTTAACGCAATACTTCTTAACTTAGTGTACTTATTGTAGCCTGATTGAATTAGCTAAGCCTTAGTAAGGAAATGAACTTTGTAACTTTAGCTTTCTTACTATGACTTACGCTAGAACATCAAGCTTACTAGCTTAGTAAATTAGCTACCACCTGAGGGTATGCATTTGCCTGCATCATCATCTGTGAGGTAGCATTTTCTAAAATATTAGCTGAAATTAGTCTTGAAGACTCTACAGCATAGTCAGCATCAGTAATTCTTGCACGAGCATCAGACTCATTCTCGTGCATGTTTTCCTGATTGCTGATAGTACTCGTTAATCGATTTGACACAGCACCGATATCAGAGCGTTTTGAATCGATAAAAGCTATATAATCATCAATACTCTCTAAAACCTTTTGAGCATTCTCAGCTGTAGAGACATCGAAGGTTTTATTAGTGTCGCTATAACCATTACCATCTGAGACACCGCCTATATGAGCCTGCATTGAGGACATGGTAAAAGACACTGACAAATCAAGATCAATAGTAGCATTTGAATTAGCTCCTACTTGCAATGAGAGTTTACCTTCGTCATTGATAAGGCTATGTTCAGACTTACCATTTAAGATCTGTGCTCCACCATAAGTGGTCTTACAAGCTACTCGCGTGATCTCATTGCATAACTGATTTACTTCAAACTGTATGGTATCTCTATCCTGCTCGTTATAAGTTCCGTTAGCGCTTTGAACGGCCAACTGTCTTATACGCTGCAAAATAGTAAAATCCTCAGCTAAAGCCCCTTCTGCTAATTGAGCTACAGCTTCTCCTTCTGAAGAATTTCGATTACCTCTGTCAAGACAGTTAATCTGTGAGGTAAATTTATGTGAGATCTGTAAATTAGCAGGATCGTCCTTAGCGCTGTTGATCTTAAGACCTGAGGATAATCTTTTAGTAGCATCCGCTGATGTCAGATTAGATTTTCTTAAATCAGCCTGCGACGTGATTGAGGCAAGATTTGTTTGTATCGTGATTGACATAGTTCTTCTCTCCAGAAATTATATTTTCTGAAAAGCAAGATATATGCCTAATTAAAACTTCTTAAAGATCAGTATATTAGAAAACACTGCTCTTTCTTTTGGCAAGATTTTGCCGTATGACTACTGCAACTGACGCAGTTTTTTTAGAATTTCACCTGCAAAGCTTAAATACTCTCTTGATCCTAATGAGGTTCTGTCATAAACCAGTACAGGACAGGCTGCACTTGATGATTCTGATATCTTTGGGTTGTAGCTAATTTTAGTATTAAACAGAAGATCTTTAAAAGATCCTTTAAGCTCATGACTGATCCTTGAGGCTAAAGGCTGCATTGGATCATATATAGTTCTTAGAACACCTAAAAGATTACATTTACATAAATGCTGTTCTTTTAGAGCTAAAAGATTATCTAATAGAGTCTTCATTGAGTCTATGGCAAAAAGATCACAGCAAACCGGTATCACAAGATAATCAGAGGCACAAAGAGCATTGATGGTAATTAGATTCATGCTTGCAGGAGTATCGATGATTATAAAATCATATTTATCTTTAAGATCCCTGATGACATTTTTTAGTCGAAGTGAAGGTTCTGTTTCTTCACGTAAGACTGTAGGCAGTGCTACTAAATCATCAGATGAAAGGATTACATCAAAACCACCTTTAAGGTAAGGAGTTATGCATTTATCAGCATTGACACCATCTAATACAGCTGTAGCAATATTATGTTCAATATCGGTGTATTCGTAACCTAAGGCAACGCTAGAACTTCTCTGTGGATCAAAATCGATTAAAAGAACCTTTTTATTAACTGTAGTTAATGCACAAGACAAATTCACAGCGGTTGATGTTTTGGCTGTACCACCTTTAGGATTGCTGATTGTTATTATTCTGCCCATTGTTTACTCCTCTTGTGTATTGTAGAGAATTTTTTATTAGACAACAATTGAAATAGCAAAGGATCTTTATGTGACTTTTGAGCCTGTGATTTACTCAACATTTATCTGCTTGGTGTTATCAATTTAACCTTGTCAATTCAGTCTCAACTAATAAGAGGAATATCTAAATTAACGATACAAAATGAAATATGCATTTTGATATCTCGATAGAAGAACAAAACAAATAAAGAAAGTAAATGGTCTGAAATGACCTTTAAAACATTTTAAGACAGTCTCAAAGCAGACTGTCTGTTCATTAAAAAATCAGTGTGATTAGTCTCACAAATCTCTACATAATTGCATTTTTCTTGGAGTCTTTAAAATTGCCTGTA
>JBNMJE010000118.1:0-5603 GCA_050873645.1 Succinivibrio sp.
TATTACTGACTACATAAAAATGTACATTCAGCTACCACAAACGTCTTAATAATCAAAAATCATATTTTAAAGAGCAAATGCAGTGTTAAACCGCATTGTTATCTGCATTTTGAATTAAATTCCAAATGCAAAAGTTGAGTTAAATCTTAACAAGGATCTGTAAATTTTAAAATGCAGAACTTTGATTATATATATCAGTTTGATTCTTGCTAGAGCACCTTTTGCTTTGTCATTACATTCTTTAAAACAAAGCTTATAAGGACGGGATCTAACTACTCTAGGTACCTTATTCTATGTACTTTATCCCTTCTAAAGTGAGTAGCTTTTTCTTAGCTTCAAGACCTCCAGCAAAACCTGTGAGAGCTCCATCCTTACCTAAGACACGATGACAGGGAATGATAATACAAACAGGGTTATGACCTACAGCATTGCCTACTGCCTGAGCAGACATAGCCTTTAATTGATTTGTCATAATTAACTTTTTTGCAATCTCACCATAAGTTAGAGTCTTACCATAAGGAATGCTAGATAAGATCTCATATACCTGTTTTCTAAATGGCGTGGTGTGAAACTCTATCTTTCCTGAAAAAACTGGTCTCTCACCTTTAAAGTAACAGTCTAGATAACTCTTTACCTTTACAAAAACGTCGGTTTCTTTATCAATGATTTCATCATCTAAAGATACAGGAATGTGCTTTTGATCCGTAAAGTAAAGAGAAGTTAAGGCTCTATCAGTACCAGTCATAGTCAAATTACCCACAGGGGATAAATAGAACCATCTGTAAATCATAAAGAGCCTCTTTTTAAAGTGATTTTCTTTAGTTTATAACGATTTTAACAAGCTGTGATGGTGTGTTTAGTCTTAAAGGAACACCTGCCCAAATACGGGTACCGTTAGTTACGATAATCTGCTCTTTATCTAACCTGTAATAGCCACTTACAAGACCACCGTTAGCTGCTGCCACAATCTGCTTTAGACCTGGCATTAGTCCGCCATGAGTATGACCTGCTAAAGTAAGCGCTGAGAGCTCTTTTAACTCATGGGCAATCTTTGGCTGATGCGTTAGAAACACAGTAGGAACTGAGGGATCAATATTAGCAGAAGCCTTTTTTATATCAGGGGATGCAAAGCCATAGCGTGGAGCTGACAGATCAATAAGCCCGCACAGATTCAATAGCGCTGTGCCATTGTCATCTCTAATTACAGTGCCATCATTTTCTAAAAACTTAATGCCACCTTTTGAAAAGTAGTTTAACCAGTCTGTATAGCCTGAGTAGAACTCATGATTGCCAGATACAGCATAAACACCGTATTTTGCTTTTAACTTAAATAAGATCCTAGTCATGTGGTCAAGATAATCAATCTCACCGTCAATAAAATCGCCAGTGATTACGATTAAATCAGGAGCTTCAGCATTAGTCCTTTTGACGATATCTTCAATTTCACTCTCTGTGGTAGGAGCACTGATGTGTAAGTCTGCTAAATGAATTAGCTTAAAGCCTTTGGCTTCTTTTGGTAAGTTCTCAATCTTAAGGTTATAGGTAATATCCTCAGGTGGCGCAAATCCGTTTATCACACCTGTAATACCTAAAAAGCAGGAAATAACCAGCATTATTGCAGCGTATCTTGTGGAGAAAGCTGGAATTAAGTAGCGATGGATGTTTAAACGAACCAGTTTAAAAATGCCATTTAGCAGCATTCTTAATAAAGTAAGAATGCATAAAAAGATTGCTGAAAAATAGGTGCAGTCTGAAATGATAGCAGGGTATCTTGTAAGTTTTGGATCCATTAAGGTTCCACCTGTAAAGAGGTAGAAATAGATCTTAAGTGAACCTATACCAAATAATAATGCCAGGATAATTCTTAGAGTTTTTGAGAGTTTCTTTAAAGGTAAAACAAAGAACAGGATGATTAAAAGAGCCTGTACAAAAGGATAAATTAAAAAAGCTAACATAATCTATTAAGTCTATCTGTATTCAGTCTATCTATGTTCAAACAAGCTAAATCGATACTTTCTGTATGTTTAATATCAACGAGGTAAAACAAAGTAATAAAGCTAACATAAGCTATTTTAAAGCTTATGTTAGCTTAATTTAAAACTCAAAACATGCCTATTAGTGTCAGATACATGCCAATTCTTTAAGCTTTAGGATTAAGACATCCTAAGATTGAAGGCCTTTGTGCACCAGTGCTGTTACCTAAATCCAATGGCTTTCTATGACAGAACATATAAGCAAAGAAAGCAAAGGCATGAGCTTCAATCAGTTTAGAGTTCACACCTAGACTGTCAGCACAAACTACCTCTACATGCTGTTTTTCTAAGAGCTTTGTAAATCTCTCTACAATGAGGCTGTTATAAGCACCACCTCCACATAAGATAAGACGTGCAGAGTCAATCTTGTATTTAAACAAGCACTGTCTTATCGCATTTACAGAAGCTACTACGGTAAATTCAGTTAAGGTTGCAATTAAATCCGGAATAAATGATTTATCTTGAGTTGCAAGTAACAGTTCTTCAGCGATGAACTCTGGATTAAAAGTTTCACGACCTGTAGATTTTGGAGGAGGTAACTGTAAATAAGGCTCTGATAAGTACTTAGCTAAGAGAGCAGGAATTACTTTACCAGATCTTGCAATTTCACCGTCTTTATCAAATGGCTTTTTTAATAACAGTCTTGTAGCAGCATCAATTAAGGTATTAGCAGGTCCCGTATCAAAAGCTTGCAGAATTGAGTGCTCAGGATCTTTATCAACAACAGTAAGATTAGCAATTCCACCTAAATTTAGCACCATTGATACTTTGTCATTTGAGGCAAATTGAATTCTGTGAAAAGCCTGTGTTAAGGGTGCTCCATTACCACCGTTGGCAATATCAGCTGCTCTAAAGTTATTGACAACATCAATGTCTGTAAGCGCAGCAACTCTAGGACCATCATCTAACTGAATTGAAAAGCTCTTTTCAGGTCGATGTCTAACAGTCTGTCCATGACAGCCAACTGCTACTACATCTTCTTTTTTAATCTTGGCTTTTTTAATCAGTTCGTTTACAGCCAAAGCTTCATATTCAGCTAGTTTTACTCTGGCTACACCTGATTTTTCAATCTCATTGTCTGTGCCTATACATAAGCTGTGCAGCAACTGTTTTAGCTCATCATCAAAGTCGATACTTACAGAATCTACAATCTTACTTTTTAACTTACTTTTTAAATTTAACTTACTTTTTAAAGAAGTTGTAGATTTTTCATTCTTTTCAGAATTATCAAAATCAACTAAAACAGCATCGATGCCGTCAACGCTGGTGCCCGACATCAATCCTATATAAAACTCAGACATAAAGGCCCTTTTTTTATCGAAAAACAAGATTAAATGGAGTTAGAAGTCATTTTAATATAAAATAACGGAATTATTGTCTGTTTTTGAAATTCATAAATTTAGGATATTAGTCAGATGTCAGATATCGAGAACGCATTACGTGAAATTGCTCGTGGTGCAGAAGAAATTATTCCATTAGACGAATTAAAGAAAAAACTTGAATCAGGTCGCCAGTTAACTATCAAGTTAGGTATGGATCCAACAGCTCCTGACATCCATTTAGGTCACACTGTGATCTTAAATAAGCTCAGAACCTTCCAAAAGTTAGGTCATAAGATTGTTTTAATCATCGGTGACTTTACAGCTTCAATTGGTGATCCTTCAGGTAAGAATGCAACTCGTCCAGAGTTACCTCGTGAGCAGATCATTGAAAATGCTAAGACCTATGCTGAGCAGGCTTTCAAGATCTTAGATAAAGATTTAACCGAGATCCGCTACAACAGCGAATGGTGTGAGAAGTTAGGTGCAGCAGGTACCATTAAGTTAGCTTCAAAACTAACTGTAGCTCGTATGTTAGAGCGTGACGATTTCTCAAAGCGTTTTGCTTCAAAGCAGCCTATCGCAATTCACGAGTTCTTATACCCATTATTCCAGGGCTATGACTCTGTAGCTATCAAGGCTGATGTTGAGTTAGGCGGTACCGATCAGAAGTTTAACTTATTGATGGGCCGTGAGTTACAGAAAGACGCAGGCATGGAGCCACAGTGCGTACTGATGATGCCTCTGTTAGTTGGTTTAGATGGCGTAGTTAAGATGTCTAAGTCTAAGCACAACTACATCGGTGTAACCGAAGCTCCTAAAGAGATGTTCGGTAAGATTATGTCAATTTCTGATGATTTAATGTGGTCATACTATGATCTTTTATCATTCAAGAATGTTGATGAAATCAAGGCAATTCATGATAAGTGCAACAGTGGTGAAATGAACCCTCGCGATGCTAAGATTGAATTAGGTCGTGAAATTGTTGCCCGTTACCATGGTGAAGAAGCAGCTAATGCTGCTGTTGAAGGCTTTAAGTCTCAGTTTGCTAAAGGTGCATTACCTGATGACATCCCTGAGGTAACAGTAACTTCAACTACAATTCCAAATCTGTTAAAGGATGCTGGTTTATGTGCTTCAACATCTGATGCTATGAGAATGATCAAGCAGTCAGCAGTTAAGTGCGACGGTAAGGTTATTACCGATAAGGGCGCTCCAGTTGAGAAAGGTACTGCAATTTGGCAGGTTGGCAAGCGTCGCTTTGCAAAGGTTACTGTAGCTTAATAGAGGTATGCAAATGACACAGGATGAATTAAAGGTAATGGTTGCTAAGGCAGCTTTAGACTATATTCCTAAGAATGCTGTTCTAGGCGTAGGCAGTGGTTCTACTGTAATGAAATTTATTGAGCAGATCGGTCTTAATAAAGTTCCTGTTGCAGCAGCTGTAAGCTCTTCAAACAAGACTACCGAAGCATTAACTAAGATCGGTGTTAAAGTTGTAGATCCTAATAAGACTGAGCCTTATGAGGTTTACATCGATGGCGCTGATGAGGTTGATCCTAACTTTAATATGATTAAAGGTGGCGGTGCTTGTTTAACTCGCGAGAAGATCCTAACTTCAATGGCTTCAAAGTTTATCTGTATTGTTGATAAATCAAAGCTTGTTGAGTGCTTAGGCAAATTCCCTCTGCCTGTTGAAGTTATTCCAATGGCACGTGAGCAGGTAGCTCGTACCTTACGTACCTTAGGTGGTGATCCTGTATTACGTAAAGATTGCATTACCGACAACGGTTGTGAGATCTTAGATGTTCATGGACTGCATATTACTGATCCAGTATCTTTAGAGCAGAAGATTAACCAGATCCCTGGTGTTGTAACTGTAGGTTTATTTGCAACTAAAGGTGCTGACATCGTTCTTTACGCAACTGAAGAAGGCGTAAAAGTTTTAAAGAGAAAATAATCTTTTAAACTGTTCATTTCAAAGCTCAGGAGTTCTTTCCTGAGCTTAAGTTTTCTTCAATATTTCTTATTTATTCACAAGCTTTTAGTTTGCTCAAGAAATTAAATTATTGCTAATGTTATACTAGTCTCAAGAGTGATCTTTTAGGATGATGACATGAAATTTACAAAGCAATTGCCTGATACAACTGATTTTAGAGAGTTAATTGACAATAATTGTATTTATGTTGATAAAACAGCTCAAATCAGTCAATTTGCTGTGAAAAAAGGTCCTTTTTTCATTTCACGTCCA
>JBNMJE010000119.1:0-5502 GCA_050873645.1 Succinivibrio sp.
CTATAAATGTACTTAAAACCACTTTTAAGATCATAAAGATTGGTATTGCGCCTTTTGGCATCAATATGTCACCTATGGTCTCAATCTTTTTGATGAACAGAAATTCTCTTTTCTATGGTGGAGCTTTGGCTGTATCTACAATCTCCTGTATCGAGTTTATCCTCTCCTTTGTGTATTGTGTGTTACAAGGTGTAGGTGCTGGTGCTCAGCCTTTAATGAGTAAGTTCTATGGCGAGAAAAAGTTTACAGACTACGCTATTACAAGACGTTTGTCTTTGTATACAGCTCTATTCTTATCAGCTGTTAGTATCGTCATTATCTATGGTGCTAAAGGACATTTAGGAGCTCTTTTTGGTACCTCAGATGAGGCAGCTCTTGAGATTGCAATTGCAACACCTGTGTTCTTAGTGGGTATGTTTTTTTATGCTTACAGTAGAATTTGCTCTAGTGCCTTTTATTCAACAGAGCGTGAAACCTGCTCTTATGCCTGCATTTACGCAGAGCCAATACTGCTTTTGATTTTGCTGCAGATCATTCCAAGATATTACGAACTGCCTGGTGTTTGGTGGTGTATGGTGTTATCACAGATATTAGCTGCCTGTGTTAGTTTCTACTTGAGCAGAAAGACACATGTAAAAAGTGATAAGCAAGCCTAACAAAAAGGCTTGATAAGATAAAGATATGAGAGCTGAGCTCTTGCAACAAGGCCAAGCAAAAGCTTGGCCTTGTTATTGATAGTTTTGACTGTCTGATTACTTTAACAGATTGTCATCGGTGAAGTAGTCAATACGCATTGCGTGTTTTACTTCACTTAGAGTCTGAGCAGCCGTTGCACGAGCCTTAGCTGTACCCTGCTTTAAGATCTCATATACATCAGGTAATCTCTTTTCCCAGTCATTACGTCTTTCACGGATTGGGCGAAGCTCAGTCTGGATAACATTGTTTAAGAACTTCTTAACTACCATGTCACCTAAACCACCACGCTGATAGTGAGCTTTTAACTCATCAAGATTCTTGTAGTCAGGTAAGAACTCAGCAAAGTACTCATCCTTGCAGAATGCATCAAGATAAGTAAATACAGGGTTACCTTCAACATGGCCAGGATCTTCTCTACGTAAGTGAGTAGGATCGGTGAACATAGACATAACTTTCTTTTTGATGTCTTCTTCAGTATCTGATAAGTAGATGCAGTTACCTAATGACTTACTCATCTTAGCCTTACCGTCGATACCAGGTAATCTTAAGCATGACTTGTTAGATGGTAAAACGATCTTAGGCTCGACTAAGGTCTCACCGTAAACTTCGTTAAACTTTCTTACGATTTCACAGCACTGCTCAATCATAGGCATCTGATCTTCACCTGCAGGCACTGTAGTTGCCTTAAATGCAGTGATATCTGAAGCCTGGCTTACTGGATAGCAGAAAAAGCCTAATGGCAGACTTGTCTCAAAATTCTTTTGCTTAATCTCAGCTTTTACAGTTGGGTTACGCTGAACACGAGATACAGTTACTAAGTTCATGTAGTAAACAGTAAGCTCAGCTAATTCAGGGATCATTGACTGAATAAAGATATTTGATTTAGCAGGATCGATACCGCAGCTTAAATAATCTAAAGCTACCTGCATTACATTCTGGCGAACTTTTTCAGGATTATCAGCATTGTCGGTTAATGCCTGAGCATCAGCAACCATGATATATACTTCATCATAATCGCCTGAATTTTGCAGACTAACGCGCTCTTTTAGTGAACCTACATAATGACCTACGTGTAGGCGGCCAGTTGGTCTGTCTCCTGTCAAAATAATCTTTTTCACAATATTCTCCGTTTTTTATTCTTTTTGCGCTTTTGATGATGAATTTATCAGAAATCTATCAGAATTATAATTAGGCAAAAAGTAAATCTTTGGTGATATTTTACTAATACCAACAAAGCAGGTAAACACTTATTAAAAATAGCTCATTATTATGCAATATCTTTACTGAAATTAAGAGTTTTTACGCTCGATTGAGGCAATAAGTGTGAACTCTGATACACAAAGAGACTAAATAAAAGAGAATAGACAAAGCTGCATCTTATCCTTTAGTTATGAATAAGACACAGCTTTAAAAGCTCAAGCTAAATTTACTTTGTCTTTATTACTTCTGATCCTCTACATCAGGGTGCCATTTAGCAAATGCTTCTAGCTTTTCAGGAGTATTAGTGTAGTAACGCTCATTCTTATTGATAGCATCAATTGCTTTCATCTCATCATCAGTTAAGACAAAATCAAAGATGTCAAAATTAGCCTTAATATGCTCTGGGTTCTTTGAACCTGGAATTACAATATTGCCATCCTGGATATGCCATCTTAGAATGATTTGGGCTGTTGACTTGTGGTACTTATTTGCAAGATCTACAAAGACCTTTTCATTTAAAAGGTTCTTATCACCGTGTCCTAATGGATACCATGACTGAGCTACAATTCCATTTTGCTTTAGGTAATCTTTAAGCTCAAGTTCACGTAAATATGGATGTAACTCTGTCTGTAAAACCACAGGTTTTACCTCACAGATTGACAAGATCTCGGCAATCTTGTTTTGTGGAAAGTTAGATAAACCAATAGCTCTTACTTTACCTTCTTTAAAAGCCTTCTCCATCTTGCGGTAGCCTTCGATATAGTTACCAGCAGGCTGATGGATTAACAGAAGATCGATGTAATCTGTATCAAATCTTTCTAAGGTCTTTTCAACAGGATTAGGATCTTCATAAAAGAAAGGCCATAGCTTGGTCTCTAAAAAGATCTCCTCACGTTTTAGACCAGACTTTTTCATACCACGACCTACTGCCTTTTCGTTTACATAAGCATTAGCAGTATCAATAAGTCTGCATTCTGTTTTTAAAGCTGCAATTACTGAATTCTCAGCTTCATCAGGTGTTAATAAATAGGTACCAAGACCTGCCATAGGCATTTTCACACCGTTACTTAAAGTAATGTATTCCATAGTTGTCTCCTATCTATTTTTCTATTCTTGAACCGCCGAAAACTTCGGACATGGTCATTTGATTTAAAGCATCATCGATGTTTTGAACTTCAGATGCTGTAAGTGCAACAAAAGCAGCACCGATGTTTTCTTTTAATCGGTCTAATTTTCTAGTACCAGGTATTGGCACAATGTAAGGCTTTTTACACAGCATCCAGGCTAGAGCTATCTGACCTTTGGTTGCATTCTTTTCTTTAGCTAAATACTCTAACAGCTCTAAAAGCTCTGCGTTTTTTACAAGATTCTCTTTTTGAAACTGAGGCATATTACTTCTGTAATCAAGTTCTTTGTCAAAATGAGAGTCTTGGTTGTATTTGCCTGATAAAAAACCGTTTGCCAAAGGTGAAAATGCTACAAAACCAATGTTTAACTCTTCTAGTACAGGGAATAGCTTTTCATACCAGCGAGCCATCATTGAATAGCGATTTTGAATAGCACTAACGTGACATACTGCATGAGCTCTGCGAATAGTATTCTCATTTACCTCAGATAATCCCCAATGAGTTATCTTGCCTTCTTTGATTAAAGACTCCATCACTAAAGCGACCTCTTCTACAGGTACTTTAGGATCTACTCGATGCTGAAAATACAGATCAATATGATCTGTGTTAAGTCTCTTTAAAGATGCTTCTACAGATGCTCTTATAGCCTCTGCTCTTGAGTCTGTAATTAAAGGCTTGTTAACTTCATTCGAGGTCGTATCAAAGCCAATACCAAACTTTGTGGAAATCTTAATCTGGTTTCTGTATGGCTTTAGAGCAGCACCTACTAATTCTTCGTTATCGTGAGGATTAAGTGCTGTTCCATAAACTTCAGCTGTATCAAAAAAGGTATAGCCTAAAGACACAGCTTTGGCTAAAAGCTCAGTCATTTCCTTTTTATCACTAGGAGCTCCATAGGCATGGCTCATTCCCATACAGCCTAAGCCTACGGGTGACACTTCAAGATCTTTACCTAAAAATCGAGTCTTCATACTGGCACCTAAAACTCATTAGCCACTTTTAAAGCTTGCTCTTTGTTGTTAACCATACCGCAATAGCTCATACCATAGAGCATGGCAAAGCGACTCATGGTGTATTCACCTGCCTCTAGCATCCACTTTTCAGGAGCTGCACCCTGAAAGATGAAATAGAGTTTTCTGCCCTTTAAGGTACCGTTATCAATCTTGCCATAGAATCTGTCTAACATATTGCGTACACTGCCACAGATGTTGTGCCAGTACACAGGTGAACCTATGACGATGGTGTCAGCAGCTTTCATCTTTGATATCACTGTATCAAGCCCATCACCTTCTAGGTTCTGACCATAGCTACCAATGAGGTAATCTGTAAGATTTAAAGTTTCATATTCTGTGTTTGCAAGTAAGGTCTCTGCTAACTTAGCGGTGTTACCTTTTGCATTAGGACTGCCATTTATAAATAAGATGCTCATTGTTGATAACTCCTAAAGGAAGCTGTTTGAGATCTAAAACAGCTTATATATCAGCACTGAGCGTAGTATAGGAAAGATGATAAGACTTAAGAAGTCTCAATTTTTCAGGCAGTTTATACCTAAAGGTTATAAGTCTTTTTAAGTGAGGAAATGGTATCTAGAAAGTTCTTTACCTGAAGAGTAGGTTTGTTGGCATGCAACAAACCAAAAGGCATAGAGTAATCCCATTTTACAGGTATTACTTTGAGCATTGGATGGACATTAGCCCAACCTGAAAAAGCTAATAAAACTTCTTTAGAGTTTTCACATTGATTAAAGATATTGAGATTGTAAAAATCAAAGTCCTTGATATGAATGCGAGGATGATTGTAGGTAATATCATCTCTTAATTTATCAGTACAGTTAGTCCAACCTCGTTTTATGATGAGCAAAGTCTCATCATAAAGATCAGTAATACTAAGTTCATCTTTTGAAGCTAAACGATGATTTACAGATACAGCACAGCAGAATGCTTCTTGCTTTAGCATAAAGCCTGAGCAATGGTATTTCTCAAGCAGTAGTTCATCAAAAACACCACCTACCACGTCAATGTTCTTTCCTAGGTTATTCAAGATCTCTTTGGCATTTTCTGGGGTATTTTCAAAAGGCACAATTTGAAACTTGATCTGTGGACAGTGCTCTCGTAAGAGTGAATACAGGTTAACTAAGAGCTGAGCAGGTGTCATAGGAGAAGTACCAATACGGATCATGTCATCGGTGTTATTAGCAGCGTTCTTAGCTCTATTTACAGAATCATTGCAGTATTGAATTATGTACTTAGCATCCTTGTATAAAGACTCACCTGCTTTAGTTAAGATTAAGCCTCGGTGAGTTCTTTCAAAGAGTTTTACACCAACCCTATCTTCTAAAAGATTTACCTGCTTAATGATAGCTGAAGGTGTAATACCAGTGCTTTCAGCAGTTTTGTTAAAACTGCCAGAATCAGCTACTTTGATAAAGGTACTTAACTGTGGATTGTACATATTTATACTCTAGACTTGCTAAAACTTA
>JBNMJE010000120.1:0-5394 GCA_050873645.1 Succinivibrio sp.
AATTTCAGCGCCAGCTTTTGTAAATAAAGTAAAGTCTGACTCACGAACTAGTGAAGATCCATTAACGTTACAAATACATAAGCTCTTTTTATAGTTCTGCTCTTTAGCTAATCTTAAGGAAGCTAAAGTATCAGCAGTTTCTCCTGACTGTGAGATGGTTACAAACAGACTGTTCTTTCTTACTACAGCTTTTCTGTATCTGTACTCAGATGCAATTTCTACATTTGTAGAAATACCTGTTAAAGCTTCTAACCAGTATCTGCCAACTAAACCTGCGTGATATGAAGTACCGCAAGCGACAATCTGAATTGAGTCGATATCTTTAAAGGTATTCTCATCAATGCCAACAACAGTCTCTAAAGAGATATCATCTCCTCTTAATCTGCCTAAAAGGGTATTCTGCAGTGATTGTGGCTGCTCATAAATTTCTTTTTGCATGTAGTGTCTGTATGGACCTTTGGAAATGCTCTCTGCATCCATATCAGATTCAACGATGTCTTTATGTAGTTCATTACCATCTAGGTCATAGACCTTAATAGATTCTGTAGTTAATACAGCAATTTCACCTTCTTCTAGGAAGATGAATCTTCTAGTTACTGGTAATAGAGCTAAAGTATCTGAGGCAATAAAGTTCTCGCCAATACCTAAACCGATAATTAAAGGTGAACCTGAGCGCGCTGCATACAGGGTATTTGGGTCGTTCTTGTCGATTAAAGCTAGACCAAATGAACCTTTAACCTCATTTAAAGCACTCTTAAATGCTTCTAATAAAGTTGAGCTCTTTTGCAAGTGGTAATGAATTAAGCAAACTAATACCTCTGTATCAGTCTGTGATTTGAATTTGTATCCTTGTGCAATTAACTGCTCTTTAATCTCAGCAAAGTTCTCAATAATTCCGTTATGAACTAAAGCTAAGTTATCACAGATGTGTGGATGAGCATTTACCTCTGATGGAATGCCATGAGTTGCCCATCTGGTGTGTGCAATACCAATAGAGCCAGGACAGCCTTTTTCTTTAACAGCTTCCTTTAAATTCTTTACTTTACCTGTAGTC
This sequence comes from Succinivibrio sp., assembly GCA_050873645.1. GTDB lineage: Bacteria > Pseudomonadota > Gammaproteobacteria > Enterobacterales > Succinivibrionaceae > Succinivibrio. Next base: position 1,055 of record JBNMJE010000120.1, read on the forward strand.
TTTATGCAGTTTAAGGTATTGTTATCAATAGTACAGATGCCAGCACTGTCATAGCCTCTGTACTCTAGTCTTGATAAACCATCTAAAAGAACTTTAGCCACATTTCTTTCAGCTATTGCACCAACGATACCGCACATAAAAACAAACCTTTACAAAATATATTAACCCAAAAGCCAAATCTATTTCAAATTTTCTTATACTAAGAACATGTAGCTCATGACCATGAATAAGTCAATTTATCTTATTCCAAAAGTTAAATCGAAATTCACTGAATTAAAAGAGTTACTTCGCCCCCTTACCAAACAGCACAACCTTAATGGTAAGGAGAATAATCTTAAGATCTAAGAATACCGACCAGTTATTGATATACTCCATATCAAGCTTAACCACTTCATCAAAGTTCTTGATATCACTTCTACCGCTAACCTGCCATAAACCTGTAAGACCTGGTGCCATTGACACACGAGCTTTATGCTTTGGCTCGTAGTAATTATACTCATCAACAGTAGGTGGCCTAGTACCTACTAAACTCATATCACCTTTTAGTACATTTAAGAACTGAGGCAACTCATCAATAGATGTCTTTCTAATAAAATGACCTACTTTAGTAATTCTAGGATCATTTTCCATCTTAAACATTAAGCCGTTCATTTCATTTTTTGACATCAGGGATTTCTTTAACTCTTCAGCATCACTTCTCATTGATCTGAACTTGTAACATTTAAAGATTCTACCGTTGCGTCCTACTCTGTTCTGAGCAAAAATAACAGGACCCTTTGAATCTAACTTAATGATTGGAGCTAACACCACATACACTAAGCAAAAGATTAAGAAACCAACTAGACCACCGGTGTAATCTAATAAGTGTTTCGCAAAAGCTTTTCTTTTTGATACAAATTTACGGCTTACTGAGATACAGTGCTGATTACCAATCTTACTTACAATAATAAATGACTTAGGCAAGTAGTCAAATGACTCAAGGTTGATCTTGATATTTACACGTATTCCCATCTCCTCAGTCTGAGAGAGTACATCTTTTAACTCTTCATGCTGCTCAAGATTTACCAGCACATAAATCTCATCTACATAATTATGAGTGATGTAATCTAATAAATCATGATGGGTACAAACAGCATTTATTCCCCTGATCTTTTTATTAATAGGAGTTATCTCAGGTACTGCAATACCACAAATCTTGCGTCTCCAGTCAAAGTTCTTTAATAGATCCTTAATAGAGTTTCTGCAGTTAGTTTCAGCTATGACTAAAACCTTGCTTGAGAACTTTGAGGTTTTGTATTTTCTAACAATTAAGAACTTAATTACAGTTCTTGTAAGTAACTCTAGTACAAAGAAAGTGACTGAGAAATAAGCAATGACTAAACGCTTTGAATCAGTTAAATTGTGTAATAAGAACAGAATTAAGATTAAAAAGATTATAAGTGCACAGGTAAACTGAAAAACAACAAAAGCTTCTTTTAAGAAACTTCTAAAAACAAAGCTTCTGTTTACACCGGTAAAAGCTGTAGAGAATAAATACTCAAAGATAAAGATAAAAAGATATGATCTAAATGAGTATAAACTCAGTGTTGTTATGGCGTTACCATAATAAAAAGTAAATGCTAAGAAGAGAGACAAGAAAGTTACGATACATCCTGTTACAGCAAGGACGTTTCTTATAATCTTTTCAGAACTGTCACGATTCATAACTTACTCTCATTTAAGACTAAACTTGCTCTTCTGGATTTACCATTTTTAACAAATTTAGTTTTTGTATTTTAAACTATATACACACACCAAAATACAGCAACTTATATCTATTAGATTACCTAATTGCCAATTATCAAAATTTGCAAATTACCTAACCTAATTGAGATACACCTGTCATCTAATATCCTGCACACGTATGCGACGGAGACATCTTCTTAAATGACACAGAAACTCTCGATATACAGATATCCTGTATTCTGTACCTTAATTGTTTAATTTTATTCTTAGTTTATCAAAATCATTGAAAAGTATATCTTTGTATACTTTGTACGCTCTGGGGGGGGTAAAGACAAATTAACGCGTTATTTTTCTTAATCTTTATTTATAGTAATTAAAAGGCTCAGAGAAAGCTTATAGAAAAGTAAAGTACTTTTATAAGTTTTATACAGCTACTTTTAGTTTTTTTTACTTTTCTTTATGCTTCATCGCTTTAAGAATAACCGCATCATCTACATTTCAAAGAATGTGCAATTTTTAATATTCTTAAAGAAAAACTTCAAAGCTTTTACTTTGATGAATGTAGTTCTTTTATGATGCATTAAACCCATTAAGTTCTACACAAAAGTCAATTACTTTGAGTTATTGTAGCTTTTTTTAAGAGCCTTTTTTGCGTCAATATTTTTATTCGCTTTACATCCTGTGAGCACATTATACATTTACATCATAGTATTTGCACCTAAAAAATTTGCATAGTTAATTTTATGTAAAATTAAGTTATTCGTTTTATTAGGTTTCACCTTTTTTAAAGGAACTTTGTCTACTTTTTCAAAAGAACTTTTCTCAGCTTTTTTAAGCAACTTTCCTCTATAAGCATCAATTCATCCTCTTTTCAAGGATGTCTCTTTTAAAGCCTGTTCTTCCTTTTCTAGCGGGAAACCACTTTCTTCAAAGACACTCTTTTCTCCAAAGGCAACCAACTGCTTTAAAGGCGACATCTTTCTTCAAGGACAACTTTTTTTCAAAGAAAAGCTCTTTCTCTAAAGACCTTCCATACCTTCAAAATAATGATGAAGCCCAAAATTTAGGAGCAAAGTATTAGGAGGTAATCTAATATGCTCTATGCGTAAACAATACCCAGTACCTCTAGCTTATAAGTTTTTAAAGTCTCAAACTCGTTTACACATTTCTCAAGAACTGATACATCAAGTTTTTCACAAACTAAAGTTGCATCACATTCAGAGATTTGCTTTATGTTATAGTCCTTTAAAACCTTAACACTTATCCCCTTTGCATTCATTACTTTTTCAATAATTGATACAGCATTGTCAATTTCTTTCTTCTCAAGAGTTGAAACAATGGCTATGCTCTTCTTATCTTTAGATAAAAGCTCTAAAGATTCTTTTAACTTTTCAATTTCATCAGGATCTTCTTTTGAAAATGATGCTTCATGTAATACAGCAATATTCTCTAATTTAAAGAGATCCTTTAAGTAATCTTTTGAGTTTAAACGTCCACTAAATAGATACTTCATACCAAAAATTACAATACAGATAAATAAGCCAAAGGCAAAACCTGCTACGGCAAAGACGACCAACTTTTTAGCTTTATAAGCTTCAAGTGTTACTAATTTGTCATCCTCAGGAGGAACTGGCAACACTGTATTACTAATCTGATTTCTCTTAGCATCAATTGCCTTTTCATCATTTGTTACTGCTGAGTCTTTATCCTCTTTAAGCTTAATTAAGCTTGGATTATAGGTATTCTCAAAAGAGATCTGCTTAGTTCTGATTACATACTCACTGTTGAAGAACTCAGTAAATTCTTTATCAAAGATTTCTTTTACTTTTTCTAATGAAGTTACAGTATCTTTTGAATCACCTTTTAAAGAAATCACAAATGAGTAGCTGTCAACTGCATTAAATCCTACTAACTCATATACAGGCTCTTTGGTGTACTCAAGCTTTAAGCCTAAAGCATCAGCAAATAAAGTAACGTACTTTTGAGTAAACAATAAGTTATTAGCAAACTTAACCACAGTTGACTCGTTCTCTAGCTGATCAGCAGAATTAGCGTTAGCATCATTACCCTTGTTTTCTAATACCCTTCTAACAGTGGCTGCATTGGTCTTGGTAGACTTACCATTCTTCTCACGGATGTTGTAGTAAAAGTCTGCTTCCCAGTAACTAGCTGGATCCAGACCATAGAGTTTAGATTTTTCTAAATACTCATGTTTACCCTTAAGACCATTTTCAAGGACTTTAATTTCTGAAGCTAAAACCTTCTTAACATTTCTAGCATCACTGATCTTAGTCTGGTATTCAGATTGCTGAGCATCAAAATCCTCAGCATAAAGACGGTAACTTACCTTTTCTTTTTTCTTAACAATCTTACCATCAGGCTCTTTTACTACACGTTCAATAGTAAAGAGCTTATCAACATCCTCTAATGGAGTTGATGAGAATTCAAAACGACAGAATTTATAAGCACAAGCCAAGGCTGCAAATACAATTCCGCTTATAAGAAGGATCTTGTACTTTGACAATATAAATCTAAATAGACGAACTAAATCAATTTCTACTTCTGTATTTTGTTCATTCATGGTTCAAGACCCCTGAATTCCTTTTACTTATCAA
>JBNMJE010000121.1:0-5387 GCA_050873645.1 Succinivibrio sp.
GCTGTAAGAGGACCTACTCCAGGACAGGTTAAAGCTATCTTAACAAGCTCATTATCTTTATTAAGAGACTCTATCTTCTCTGACAGTTCTTTTTCTCTTTGTTCCAGACGATGGTAATCTTCAAACAGAGAGCTTATAGCTGCTCTTAAATAAACATCATGTATCTTTTCGCATTCATTAAACAGAGCTTCTATTTCTGAATTAAAACTGCCTTTGCCTCTGGCTACTACAATTCCGAATTCAGCAAGGATACCTCTTATTCTGTTGCTAAGTTCAACTCTCTGTGAAACTGCAGCTTTTCTTAAAGTATGCAGTAATGCAACTGTCTGCTCTTCAACTGTTTTTGTTCTTACGAACTTGGTATCAGGCTGTATGCCACATGTATAGATAGCCTCTGCATCTCTCTCATCATTCTTGACTCTCCTGTTTCTGAGAAATGCCTTTACATGCTGTGCAGCAATGAGCTTTACAGTAAATCCAAAACTTTCAAATAGTCTTGCCCAATGCTGACTTGCAGAACATGACTCCATAAAGATTAGACAAGGCCCCTGCTTTAAAATGTACTCAACAAATTTTGAACGCTGTACCTTGGTATTCTTCTTTTTACCTGTCTTCTGATTTACCACCAGTACCTGAAAAGAATTCTTAGCTGTATCAATTGAAATAATTTTTTCGACATTCTTTGCAACTTCATTTACAATCATCTTGTGGACCTTCTTGGTTGTTAATTTACTTTCTATCGATACTATACACAGTTAATCTGTTTTTAGCATCTTCAGCTTAGTGGGTCCACACCATTATCTTCAGTACAGAGGGAACATTAAAACTTAATGTCCCTCCCGTACTGAATTTTCAAAAACACTATCCTAAAAAGCCTATCTTTTTACCTTGATGTTCTTCAATGTTCTTAAGTTTGGCTTCATTTTCTAATTCAGACAAAAATACTGAATTACAAAGTGAGTCTTCATTTGCAAAAATGCCTGTATGCATTGCCTTTATCACATGGAAGTCGCCTGGAGTTAGGTACTTAATCTTTGACAGACGAAACTTGTCCTCATCAGTGAATTTATCATGAGCTAAAGGTAAAAGCTCAGTTTCAAATAAAGCAAGCTTTTGCTTCTCATTAGCGTAGGTAAATTCAATCTTAGTTGAAAAGCGTCTTAGGACTGCTCTATCTAATTTGTCGATGTAGTTAGTAGTGCAGATCACAAAGCCTTTACACTCTTCTAAATGAGTCAAAAACTCATTTACCTGACTTATTTGCCATTGAGCTTTGGCATTGCTTCTGTCAAAAATAAGTCCATCAATCTCATCAATTACCAAGATTTCATTTTTGATATCAAGTTCGTAAAAGAGCTCAGCAATATTCTTTTCAGATTGACCTACGTACATATCAAGAATATCACTTGCTCTTACGACCTTAACTTTCATGTTAACTTCATGTCCAATGAATCTTGAAAGCTCTGTTTTTCCAGTGCCTGCAGGACCATAAAAGAGCATGGTACCCATGCCTTTTTTAGACTTTCCTTTTTTGATAATAGAGGAAAGTTTCTTACAGCCATTCAAGAAAACATCAATATCTTGTTTAAAGCACACAGCTTCTTTGTTGAACTCTGAAAATCTCTTTATGTCAGTCTTTTTCTTTATGTCTTTATTATTGTCAGCATCTTCTCCTCCAGATAGGGGACCAAATAAAAATCCGCAACCTTTATTATGATTGTTCAAGGTAATATTGGCCTGTAACTGACATTCAAGCATGTTTTTGATTTCTTTTGGACTTTCAAACAAGGCACAAGCTGCCTTTAGTGATTGCTCTATCACAGCAGGTGAAGTTACATACTTTTTATTAAAATCAGAAATGACTCTAGAGGTTAGCTTTGCCTTAGGGTATTTTTTAGCAATGCTCTTCCAAATACAGATCCTCTTTTGAACTTCCTTAATTGAGAATTTGATGCTCAAATTGAATCTACGCTTTACGGCACTGTCAATTTCGCTTACATCATTGGTGATCCAAATTTTTGGAGCTGACTGTTTCTGCTCTAAAAAAGCATTAAGCCACGCCTTATCCTTGCTATTTCTAATCTCATAGCTTGTATTTAAAAGACGTTCAGCTTCATCAATGACAATCAGGCAGTTATCTTTATTTTCAGTGATCTTTTGGCAGGCTAAAAGCTTAGAACGTCTGTCTTGTTCGTTATCATCAACATCACTGTTTACACTGTATACGTCGAGTTTTAGTTCTTTTGCTAAAGCTCCTACGATACTTGATTTACCAGTTCCAGGATCACCGTATAAAAGGATATTAACAGGGCAGATCTCTTTAGATCCTAGTAGCTTTCTTAAAAGAGTGAGCTTGTTTTTATCTTTTTCAATTTCATCTGACCTCAAGTCTGTATCAGAACCGTTGAACTTGAAAGCTTCATCGATTACGTTTTGACTGTCAGAACTTAAGATTTTATTTGCAAAAGAACTTAAATGGTAATCTCTGCAAGCGCATACAAGACCATAGTTCTCAAGTTTATCTAAGCTCTCTTTGATATTGGAAATTGAAGTTTCGTAGATAGCAGCTAAAATTTCAGAATCTTTGTTTAAATCTAGTTGTTCATCAAACAGCAGTTTGCAACAACTGTAACTGTCGATAAGATATATGAGCTCAAGAATTTTAGTTTCAATCTCGTTTAAAGAAAACATGCTTTCAATCTTGGCTATTTTCTTTTGGTAATCTCTATCGGTTTTTGATATCTTATAGTTTTTTACATAATTGTCAGCTTCTGTTTTAAACAGGCTGAACATCAGCTCATATCTTAATTTGCATTGATAGCCACGACGTCTGCTACTAAAGGTAGCGTCATCATCTTCAGGTCCAAGATCGTCATTATCTAGCAGATCTTCAAACTCGTTTGCAGAAAACATGTCTTTTTTAGCTGCAGTTACGTACTTTTTGATGAGTTTTATTTGTCCTTGAGAGAAATTTGACTTCTCTAACATGGTTGTAAGATAGTTTTGTGTGAATTTAGAGCAATAATGCTTGTCTGAATATATCCAACCTAAGACATCTAAAAATCCTTTGATGTCTGCAGAGCCAACTCTATAGTCATTACAAGTTGATATGTTGTCTAAAAAAGCTTTGATTAAAAATGCACTTCTAACTTTTAAAGGTTTATCTGAATCAAGATTTAGGATTGCTTGCTTAATATAGTATTCCATAGACATCCTCTCTTTTACATAAAAGCTCTTACATCAGTATTTTTCAAATTGTCATCTTTAATGACGTATAGCTTTTGACCGTAATGTCGTACTAAAAAATGTATCTGTTCTTTTGAATGTCTACAGAATAGAAAATCATCGTTCCATAATTTGATGACTGTTTGAAGAATTTAAATATTTTTGTAATGATCTGTTGAAAGAAACTTTGAATACTTAATTTTAAGAATGAAATGTGTGTCAGATTTTAGATACCGCCGATTTAATTAATGGCCCTTATCAATTATTAATACACAATCTTATTGTTAACATTGTCGGTAATTGAATATGGTTAAGATGCTATACTAAAGTCAAGAAAAAATCTTTTTAGGACTATGACATGAAATTTACAAAGCAACTTCCAGATACCACCGATTTTGGAGAGTTAATTGACAATAATTGTATTTATGTTGATAAAACAGCAATTATCAATCAATTTGCCTCTAAAAAAGGTCCATTTTTCATTTCTCGTCCAAGACGTTTTGGTAAATCGACCCTTATCAATACACTTCATGAACTCTTTTCTCATGGTCTTGAGAAATTTAAGGGGTTAAAGATTGAACCTTTGTGGAAAGATAAAACATATAAAGTCCTTCATTTAGATTTCTCATCTTATAACTTCTTGTCTGAGATTAATTTTAATGATTATTTTTATGAAGATTTAAAACAAGAATTCTTAAGCATTGGATTAAAAGTTAATGACAGTACTCTAGATACAAAAATTCCAGCTTTGCTTGTTGATAATGTTCTTAAAAATAATCCATCAGATCAAAAGATAGTTTTACTTATTGATGAATATGACACACCTCTATCTGCCGTTTTAAACAATGAAAAAGAATTTATAGCAAGAAGAGATATACTTTATAGCTTTTACTCAAAACTTAAACAGTATCAAGGTAGATTCCGCTTCATCTTTATTACAGGTGTAACTTATTACTCACATACCTCAATATTCTCTGCGTTTAATCATCTTACAGATTTAACTTTAGATAGCGACTATGGTGCATTATTAGGCTATACGTCTGATGAATTAGAATCATACTTTAGTGAGTATATTGACAATGCTGTAGAGACTCTAAACAGGAAGTTCCCAACAGAACGTTATACACATGAAAAAGTTGTTGAAGAACTAAAGCGAAATTATGACGGATACAGTTTTGATGAAGATTGTATGCACCATGTTTACAATCCTTGGTCGATATTAAATTTCTTAAAATCACCTCATAGAGGTTTTATTCCATACTGGGTATCATCAGGCGGTTCAACACCAACGTTTTTAGTTAATTATCTAAAACAGAAATTAAAAAAATATAATGCTGATGAATTACAATCTCTGCTAGGTATTGACTCAACAGTTAATAAAGATACTGATTCTTTATATCCAAGTATTGAAAACATATCTAACATTGATTTATTTGCTATCTTGTACCAGGCAGGCTATTTCTGTATTAAGTCAGCTTTTGACGGCTATTTTAAGGTTGGTATTCCCAATCTTGAGGTAAAGAAAGCTTATTCAAACCTTGTATTAAATCAACTTACAAAGTCCCAAGACTCTAAGTTAAGATTCATTGAACCTTTCAAAGAAGTTTTAGCATCAGGAAACTTAGATAAGATAAAAGAGCTCTTCAATACCCTTATCAATGAGTTCTCCTATGAAACCGTAAAGAAGTTTAATGAAGCATGTTTTAGAGATGTACTAAAGCTAGCCATGCTAACCTTTAATGTATCAGCCTCAACAGAGGTAATGGGCTCTTGTGGTAGAGCAGATATTACAGCCGAAGCTGGTAAGTATCTGTATGTCTTTGAATTAAAGGTAACAGATAACAGTAAAGACATTGACACAAAACTTACCGAAGCTAAAGAGCAAATCATTAAGAACAAGTACGCAAGACGTCTTACAGATAAGACTGTAGTACCAGTAGCTTTAGTCTTAGAGAATAACTCTAAGAGTAGAGATAAGAGTGATACTCCAGTTTGTGAGATTGTAGCTTTAGAAAAGGTATCAGTTGATTAAGCTCTAATTTGTCTTTTCTGTCAATTTTAGTTCCTTCTTTTTGAAAGTTGTTTCAGATCTAGGAGGAGCTATTCCAAGAGCTTATCTCTAAATTTTTAACAGTCTTAGAAAATTGTTATGACTTTCTAAA
>JBNMJE010000122.1:0-5311 GCA_050873645.1 Succinivibrio sp.
CATTAAACACCTATAATACTAGAGTAACTGAGACGAAAGTCTTGATTAACTTATACTAATTAGGTCGCGAAAGTGACTATTTTCAAACAGGGAAATGCGATGCTTATAGGTATTCCTAAAGAGAGCTTGCAAGGTGAGACTAGAGTTGCTGCAACTCCAGACACCGTAGGTAAGCTTTTAAAATTAGGCTTTGAAGTAGCTGTTCAAAGCAATGCTGGTGCTCTTGCAAGTTTTGACGACTCTGCATATGAGAAAGCTGGTGCAAAGATAGGTAACGAGAAAGATGTTTGGGCAGCCGACATTATCTTTAAGTTAAATGCTCCAACCGATGCTGAAATTGAACTGATGCATGAAGGCCAAACTCTTGTAAGTTTTATCCGTCCTGCTCAGAACAAAGATTTGGTTGATAAGCTCAATGCCAAGAAAGTAACTGTAATGGCAATGGACATGGTGCCACGTATTTCACGTGCTCAGTCTTTAGATGCTTTATCATCAACTGCAAATATTTCAGGTTATCGTGCTGTTATTGAAGCTGCACATGCATTTGGCAGATTCTTTACAGGTCAGGTAACTGCTGCAGGTAAAGTTCCTCCTGCAAAAGTTATGGTTATCGGTGCTGGTGTTGCAGGTCTAGCTGCCATCGGTACAGCTCACTCATTAGGTGCTATTGTTCGAGCATTTGATACTCGTCTTGAGGTAGCAGATCAGATTAGATCAATGGGTGGTGAATTCTTAAAGCTTGATTTCAAGACTGAAGATGGCGGTTCATCAGACGGTTACGCTAAGGTAATGTCAGATGAGTTCATCAAAGCTGAAATGGAATTATTTGCAAAGCAGTGTAAAGATGTAGATATCATCATTACCACCGCTGCAATTCCAGGCAAGAAAGCTCCACGTCTAATTACTAAAGAGATGGTTGCTTCAATGAAGCCTGGTTCTGTAATTGTTGACTTAGCTGCTGCAACAGGCGGTAACTGTGAAGGCACAGTTGCAGGCAAGGTTATCACCACTGATAACGGCGTTAAGATGATAGGTTACACCGATCTTGCAGCTCGTCTTCCTGCTCAGTCTTCACAGCTTTACTCAACAAACTTAGTAAATCTGATGAAGCTTCTATGCAAGAACAAAGATGGCTTAATCGATGTTAACTTTGATGACGTTGTTCTACGTAACATGACTGTTACTAAAGATGGCGAAGTTACCTTCCCACCTCCAAAGATCAGCGTATCAGCAGCTCCTAAGGCTAAGGCTGATGCTGCAGCTCCTGCAAAGCAAGAGCCTAAGAAAGCAAGCCCTGCTTTAAAGATTGTAGCTCTAGCTGCAATCGTAGTTGCATTCATGTTAATCGGTGGCTACGCTCCAGAGAAGTTCTTACCACACTTCACCGTATTCGTATTAGCTTGCGTTGTAGGTTACTACGTTGTATGGAACGTTTCACACTCACTGCACACTCCATTGATGTCTGTAACTAATGCTATTTCAGGTATTGTGGTTGTAGGTGCAATGGTGCAGATTGGCGATTCAATCATTATCGGCATTCTTGCATTTATTGGTGTTTTACTAGTATCTATCAATATCTTTGGTGGTTTCGCTGTAACACGCCGTATGCTAGCTATGTTCAGAAAACAGCAATAGTAGGTAAGGAGATAATTTAATATGTTAGGTTTAACTCATATGGCCTACATTCTTGCAGCGCTATTATTCATTATGGCGTTAGCAGGTCTATCAAAGCAGGAAACTGCAAAAATGGGCTGTCTATCTGGTATGGTTGGTATGGCCATTGCCTTATTAGCAACCTTCGTTCGCGTTGGCAACATCTTCGATAATCCAGCAGTATGTATCTTCGTGATTGTTGTTGCTATGATCGGTGGTGCCGTTGTCGGTATTTACGTTGCACGTAAAGTTCAGATGACTCAGATGCCAGAGCTTATCGCTTGCTTACACAGCTTCGTAGGTTTAGCTGCTGTATTAGTAGGCTTTAACAGCTACATCCACATGCAAGAAGATCCTGCTGTGTTCTTGGCAACTCCAGTTGCTGAGTTAAATACTGAGTTAGTTGAAATCTTCTTGGGTATCTTTATCGGTGCTGTAACCTTTACAGGTTCTATCGTAGCTTACGGTAAGTTAAACGGTACCTATAAGTTACGTATCTTTAAGTCAGCTCCTTTAACTTTACCATTTGGTAATGCTCTAAACTTAGGTGCTTTAGTTGTTTCATTCCTGTTATTGATTTGGTTCTTAGCAGCTGATGCAGCTCCAGCATTCCCATTATTAGTAATGACAGTTATTGCTTTACTATTTGGTGTTCACTTAGTTGCTGCTATCGGTGGTGCTGATATGCCAGTAGTTATCTCAATGCTGAACTCGTACTCAGGTTGGGCTGCTGCAGCATCAGGCTTCATGTTAAACAACGACCTTCTGATCGTAACCGGTGCTTTAGTAGGTTCTTCAGGTGCTATTCTGTCTTACATTATGTGTAAGGCTATGAACCGTTCATTCATCTCTGTTATTGCAGGTGGCTTTGGTAATGCTCCAGCTGCAGCTAAGAAAGATGAGGAAATGGGCGAGTATCATGAGTTAAAGGCAAATGAAGTTGCTGACTTATTAAAGAACTCAAGCTCAGTTATCATCACCCCAGGCTATGGTATGGCTGTAGCTCAGGCTCAGAACGCTGTTGCAGCTTTAACTGAGAAGTTAAAGGCTCGTGGTATCGAAGTTCGCTTCGCTATTCACCCTGTAGCTGGTCGTCTACCAGGACATATGAACGTTCTGTTAGCTGAGGCAAAGGTTCCATACGATATCGTATTTGAAATGGACGAAATCAATGACGATTTCGAGAACACAGATACTGTATTAGTTATCGGTGCTAACGATACTGTTAACCCAGCAGCTGCTGAGGATCCATCAAGCCCAATCGCTGGTATGCCAGTACTTGAGGTTTGGAAGGCTCGCAATGTTGTAGTATTCAAGCGTTCTATGAACCCTGGCTATGCTGGTGTTCAGAATCCTCTGTTCTTCAAGGATAACACCTCAATGTGCTTCGGTGATGCTAAGAAGACAGTTGAAGATATCGTTGCAAACTTATAATTTAGCCTAAAGCTAATTTCATAAGATAAGAGGTCTTACTCTAATTTGGAGTAAGGCCTTTATTTTTGCCTAAAGACAAAGTTAAAACTGGCCGTTAAGTGTATAGATAACTATACATGTTAGGAGAGTTTATGGATCTTTTCTCTTTAGATGCAAGTCCTGCTCAACTTGTGAAAAGTCAGACCAAAGTAAATTACACCAAGCTTGATCCTGAGAAATTACGTCAGAGCGTGCAGTCTTTAAATGAAAGTAAGAATTTAATCGACTCAGATGATGTCATGAACAAGCTTGATACTTCATCTTGTGAATTACTACAAGACAGTAAGATCTCTCATGCAGCTACCATCTTCTTTGAGTCTAAGCCAGATGCTACCTATGATGAAGACGGCAATGTCACAGTGATGGATACCAAATTCTCAAAAGAAGAATTTCAAAACTGTCGTGATTTAATTCAGAGCATGCGCTCTGATGTAAAGACCAAGTCTTTTCTTGATTATGACGATTATGCTAAACAGTCGATTATGACTAACATCGTCACTACCTATGCTAAAAACAATTTAAATGAGGATCAGGCAAAAGTCTTAACCTCTGCTGTTAAAGAGTATGTAAACAGTCAGCAAGATCTGGCAACTGAGAATAGTAGCAAAGAGACTATCAGCTCTTTTTCTGGTATTAGAGACTATTACGGCAAGTCTAATATCATTTCCAAAGAGCAGGCAGGCTACATCAATGAATCCTTTAACAAGATTGGTCTTAAAACCAATGTAAAAGAAGGTACAGAAACTATTCTGCCACAAGCTACTAATGAGGATGTAATCAATTCAATTACCTCATTATTCTCAAATGTAGACTTAAATGATCCTGATGAGTTTGATAAAGCTCTATCCTCATATCAGGAGTTGTTAAAGCCTGTTTACAGTACCTTAAATGCAGGTATTAGTGATAAGGAGCTTAATAACCTAGTACAAAGTAAGAGCAATGATTTGTCAAAGCTTGTAAATAAGTATCGCTCTTATATGACACCATCAATTTCAGACTATGCATAGTTAACTTTGAATAGTTACTAACAAAGTCAGTTGATGCCTAGTTACTAATTTCTACCTTTTAGGTAAGAGCCAAAATTACTATAAAGTTATAAACTCTCTCTATGTCTTGATATATAAGCATTCAGGCCTTACAAGTAAGACTTGAATGCTTTATTTTTCAGATTTTTTCAAAAAACATTAATTTTTTACTAAAGTTTTAGTTTTGATTGACCGATAATAGATCGAAAGGCAAAAAAGGATAAAAACTAGTTGCCGAGGAGAGAATTATGGCTATAGATTCAAGTGCACTGACAAGCATAAAAAATGCTATCGCAAGTTATTCTGGCAGTGAATCTACATATAGTGACAAGCTTAGAAATGACGCTAATAACAGTGTAAATTCATTAGCTCAGAAAGCATCTTCATTTGCAACCAAGAGCCGTTACAAGGCTGCTTTTGAAGAGAAGATGAAGATTGCCAATGAATCATCTGACACTGTTGAAATCAGTAAAGAGTCATTAGCAGCTTTAAAGAAGTACAATCAGACTGAAGTAAGCGCTGCTTCTAAGAAAGCATCTTCAAGTTCAAGTGGCTACACTTATGATTACCAGTCCATCAAGAAAAAGAATCTTGAGAATATAGCTGCAATCGAAAAAGAAGTAGCAGAGAAGTACGGTAAGAAGACCGATGCAACTGGTGATACCAAGACTTCAGATGATGCTTCAAAGACTGCAAGCTCAACTGACAGTACTTCATCTACTGATAAGACTGCTGCATCAGATAAGACTACTGATACCAAGAAGACTGAGAGCACTACTTCTACCGAGAAGAAGACCACTTCATACAGCTATGACTATAATGCTATGAAGGCTAAGGATGCAGAGAATGCATCTAAGATCGAGTCTGAAGTTAAAGCTCAGTATTCAGGTCACAACAGCCCTGATGACATTGTAAATTAGTCTTTAAGATTAGGTTTAAGAAGAGTTTAGGAAAGGGGAGATCATATGATCTCCTCTTTTAGTTATTGTGCTGATAGTTATTGCGCTGAATTTGCTTTAGAAGCTAGCTACTGATCGTCTTGTAAAATTACCCAAGAGCAAGGATCTTTGCCTGCCTCTGCCTTACCTGAACTACTAATAACCTTAGCTATAGAAGCTGAACTTCTGACAACAATTAAAGAGGTTACAGTAGATTCAAGA
>JBNMJE010000123.1:0-5270 GCA_050873645.1 Succinivibrio sp.
AATTCCCAGCCATCTTTGAACTCACCATAGCCACGCTGTGTAGCGAAGATCTTGTTGTCTTTAATAATGATTGCGGCAACTACGTTAATTGTTTTCATGCTTTTGATTATTCCAATTGTCTAAAGTTATTTGTTTACAATATAGTCAAAGATATCATCACGGACTGCATTTTCTAGTCTTAAAAGCATCTTTACTACTGTTTTATATTTACCATTGTCATTTTTCATGGTGATTTCTCGAGCACTTCCTTCCACATAATTTACTCGACCCAAATAGTAAAAATCTTCATCATTCCCATTTCTTTTTCTTACAAATAGCTCTATTTTGGTAAGTAATGTTGATTGCTCAAGAATGTGCTTTATTTCCTGACTCATTTTTTTCAAATTTTCACTGTCAGAAATCCATGAAAAAATATCATGACTAATAAAAGCATCTTCGTATTTGATACTCAAACTGATGTCTTCATTTTTATGATAATTTACAAAGATAGGCAGGGTATTAGTAGTTTTATCGTATTTATAACCGCCAATATTTAAGGGCACAACAGACTTAGACCAATCTAAAAGGCGACATACATCTGCTCTACTATACATTTTATACAAGCAGAGACTACCTTTTTCTTCTGCAAGAGCATAGTTTTTTTGACAATAATCTAATGAGTACTCAACTAACTCCTCTAAGAAGTCACAAAAAAGATCATTTTTGAGCATCTCTTTGAAATTATCATCTACCTTTAAGTCTTCTCCATCTAGCTTAGCAAAGCTAATATCTTTAATTGTTTTTTTACCCTCACCTGTGATGAAGTTATTGGTCATTATATTAGATAAATTAACCTTTTGAACTTGAGTTAAAGCGATACCCTTACCAACTTCTAAGTGCTTTAAAAGATCAGTGTACTGCCCATTTAAGATATCTTTTAAGATTAAAAGTTCAGAATCACGCTTGCCATTAGCAAAGTGCTTAGATACAAACTTTAGGTGCTTTGCCTGTAGTGGGGTTAAAGTGTCTTTAAACTCTTTTTCGTACTTATCTAAAAAGTTGTAATATTTAAACTCTTTTTCGTAGTTATTTAAGAAATTGTAATAAGAACCCAAAGATTTTAGCTTGCTCTTAAAGATACATTGCACGTCCATTTGGCCGTACCTTTCAAAATCAGATAATTTTGGAATTCTTCCTAACTTATGCTTTAAAGCTTCATAGTTATCTCGAATAAGTTTGACTGCTGAGAAATTGGAGGTATCGATTGAGGCAAAGATCTTGCTCTTTGCAATTTCATCGAAGTGAATGGTAGATGCACCAGGAATGATGCGTTCACCTTCTTGTACATAGCGACGCAGGTTCTCTTTGTCATAGCTTCTATCACCAGATAGGGCCATAGGTATCATGTAGTTGTTCTGATGATTTCCTATAAAATCTAAAATCACCACAAACTCTTTATCTCTGTATTTACGAAGACCTCTGCCTAACTGCTGTACAAAAACGATAGGTGACTGTGTAGGACGTAGCATTACAACCTGATTTACCTTGGGGATATCCACACCCTCGTTAAAGATATCCACAGAAAAGATGTAATCTACATAATCACTACATGATTTGTCAGCTTCTATTCTGCGTACAGCATCATCTCTTACAGACTGTTTATCCTTACCAGTTAGAACTATGGTTCTAAATCTACCAGATCTGTTGAATATGTCTGATAGTTCTTTTGCGATATCCTTTCTAGAGCAAAAGATAAGACCTCTTGGCTTATCACCTGAGTATGAGTAAAACTCCATTTGCTCCATGATAAATGAGGCCCTTTTTTCAGAGCATAAGAGATTAAAGTCGCTTAACTCTAATTTCTCGTAATTTACATCCACAAGATCGGTAATGCCAAAGTAGTGGAAAGGACATAAGAAATCATGCTCTAGAGCCTGTTGCAGTCTGATTTCATAAGCAATGTTGTGATCAAAAATTGAGAAAATATCAATATCATCTGAGCGTTCAGGAGATGCTGTCATGCCTAGATACAAAATAGTAGGCTTAAAGTAGTTCATGATCTTGTCATAACTGCTAGCACCAGCATGATGAGCTTCATCGATTACTATTACATCAAATTCATCTTGTCTAAACTTATGCAGGTACTCTTCTTTACAGATGGTCTGCATAGTCGCGAAGATAAAATCAGCATTCTCTATATCTTTTTGAGTACCTGAGAGCAGAGCTGTTGTCTTGGTGTTGTTAAAGACGATGTCATAGCTTTTCATGGCCTGCTTGGCGATCTGCTCACGATGAACAATAAACAGCGCCTTTTTTGCTTTTAACTCACGTACAGCAAAAGCAGAAGCATAGGTTTTACCGGTACCTGTAGCTGAGATTAAAAGTGCTTTCTTTTCCCCTTTTGCAATCAGAGCTTTTAGTGAATCGATAAACTCAGACTGCATTCGATTTGGCTTTAAGCTATAAGTTTCTAAAGAAAGCTCTTTAGTTGCAAGTGCAGCCTTTTTCTGAGCTTTTACTATCTTGTAACTTTCTTCATAAACAGACTTATAGTCATCATAAAACTTTGCGCTTTCACTGTTCCATAAAGAGTTGAACTCATGCAAAACATCTTTTACGAATTTTTCGTTCTCTTTTGAATCTAACCTTGTGTTCCACTCTTTGTTATATGTAAGCGCGCTCTGAGTTAAATTTGATGAGCCAATAATAATTTGATAGCTCTCGTCCTTTTTAAAGATATAACCTTTGGTATGAAAGCCAGAATGCTCACGAACTTTTGCATTAGCTGTGATGTACATCTTTAAAGTGATGTTTTTAAACTTTGATAGTTTCTCTAAAGCTCTAGGTTCACTAAAGGTCAGGTAGTCAGTTGTCAGGATTTGACCTTTGATATCTCTGTTTTCAAGATCTTTTAAGACGGGTAATAATGGCTCAATACCACTTGAGGTAATGAATGCAACGCTTATGTAAAAGCAGTCACACTTTTTAAGACCATCTTCTATTGAGGATAAGACCTTTTTTCCGTACTCAGGATCGTTACTTACAAACTCACTTTTTAAAGCAAGTGCTCCTTGTTCTGTTAAGGCACTAAAAGAGTATTTTTGAAACTGTGTGGTCTTGTTATCCATGCGCTACTACCTCTTGTCCAGAGTATAGCAGCCTTAAATTTTTTGACCAGGTCTTGAGGGATACTTTTATGAAAAAGCACCTTCCCACATCTCTGTGAAAAAGTGCTTAAAAATGAATCTTTGAAAGATTAGGTTATAGGATTAGTACTCAATAGTACTCATCTTTGATAACTTCTTACGATCGTGCCATGCTTCAATGTAACGAACGGTACCAGTTCTACCACGTGAACACATTGAAGAGGTTAGAGCAAAGCCACCCTTATAGTGAACACCATCTAACAACTCACCTGGGGTTACACCAGTTGCTGAGAAGAAGCACTGATCGGTGGTTACAAGCTCGTCAATTGAACGGATAGCCTTTAAATCAAAGCCATCTTTGATGATAGCTTCGCGCTCTTCTTCAGTCTTTGGCTTTAATCTTGTAAGCATCTGAGCTCCGGTGCCCTTTAAAGCACAAGCAGTTACAACAGCTTCAGGAGTTCCGCCGACACCAACTAGCATATCGATATCTGATCTTGGATCGATAGTCATTAAGGCACCAGCGATATCACCATCTGAGTGAACCATTACACGAGCACCAGCTGCGTGGATCTGATTGATTAACTCTGCGTGACGAGGCTTATCT
Organism: Succinivibrio sp.; assembly: GCA_050873645.1. Classification (GTDB taxonomy): domain Bacteria; phylum Pseudomonadota; class Gammaproteobacteria; order Enterobacterales; family Succinivibrionaceae; genus Succinivibrio. The sequence goes on from JBNMJE010000123.1 coordinate 3,733, forward strand.
AATACGAATACCTTTAAGTCACCTACTCTCTTACCTAATGCTTTAGCTACATTTAAAAGATTATCTTTGATTGGAGCATCAAGATCGATAACATTAGCAGCCTCAGGACCTACTGCCATTTTTTCACAGTAGTAGCTGTGACCTGGGTTGAACATAGTGCCCTTTAATGCGATACCAACAGCAGCAATACCATTTGGTCTACCACCTGCAACACATGAAGTTCCGTCGATAGGATCAACTGCGATATCAAACTCTAAGCCGTCACCGAAACCTACTTTTTCGCCAGTGTACAGCATAGGAGCATCATCTTTTTCACCTTCGCCGATGACAATGGTTCCTTTGATATGCAAACTTTGGAATGCAATACGCATTGCATCTACAGCAGCTCTATCAACCAGCTCTTTATCACCAAGACCAGTGAATTTTGCTGAAGCTAAAGCAGCAGCTTCTGTTACACGAACTAAATCAAGAGCGATATTCTTATCGGCTAAATGTTGTTGCATCATTACCTCTAAACTTCAAGAAGTGCACAAAATGTGCATTTGTGTGCGGATTTTCGATGCGTGTATGATACACCGATATTGAGAATTATTAAAAACAAATCGTGAAAATAATGAGTAAAAAGCGAAAGCATGCTTGTTTAGCTTAAATTACATACAGCGTACATCGGATAATTGCACATCCAGCCTTGATCCTTAAAAGGGAGAACACTAAATCTAATGCACTTTTCTGGATGAAATTTATCATGAAAAGCTTTAAGCCTTGGTGAATTGAAATTGATTGATATCTTTACTTCAACGGGTACAACCTTATTTTCAATTTGCAGTAAAAAATCCTGTTCATATCGAGCTGTACTGGTTGAGAAATAATAGGTTGTATAGGTTGTTTGGGCCTTTAATTCTTGCAAAACATACTGTTCAGATAATGCTCCATTAAATAATGAGAAGATCTGATTTTCTTCAATGATAAAGACAGGATCTAATCTGCTCATAGCACCTAATAATCCCACATCTAGGAAAAAGAGTTTATAAGCATAAGGATCTTTGTAGGCTACAAGAGGTAAAAGAGGTTCACTTGCCTTTGAAACTTTATAGATAAGACCTGACGATACTAACCACGTCAATGGAATTTTCAAAGTCACACGCTCTTGCACCTTTCTTTAGCTTACTAAAGATGAACTTCTTGTTCTCTTTGGAGAGTTGCAGCGCAATAAAATCAAAGACAAGGTTAAGTTTAAATAAAGTATTACCGTGAAAGTATTGTTTAAAGTCTGCTTTAATTTTCTCAATTATACTTTCTTGGAGAGCTCTTACTCTGTCGTAGTCGTGCTCTTTAACAAAGCTATTTACAACCTTTGGCATACCTCCTACATATAGGTAGTTTTTTAAATTAAAGAGCTCAACTTTTGCATTTGGAATTTAATTCAAAATGCAGATAACAATGCGGTTTAACACTGCATTTGCTCTTTAAAATATGATTTTTGATTATTAAGACGTTTGTGGTAGCTGAATGTACATTTTTATGTAGTCAGTAATACT
>JBNMJE010000124.1:0-5226 GCA_050873645.1 Succinivibrio sp.
ATTCTCATCAGTTACTAAAACATCACCTGCGATATTTAAGTAAGCATCAGAGTTCCAAGCCTGAATAGAACCACCAGAGGTGATATCAACATTACCATCAATGAAAGTATCAGATGCTGAATATGCTCCTAATCTTGAGTTTCTATCAACTGTTACATTGCCTTCAATGGTGGTAGAAGATAATTTTTCAAAGTCGTCTCTTGGGTGGTAAGTGGTGTGATCTGTTTGAGAATGACCATAAGTTTGGGTCATAAAGTGAGAATTGTCTGTTAAGTTGACATCACCCTTTATCAGAGCTGCAGATGCTCCTCCATTTTCTCCGTTAATAATGAAGTCATTTCTAAAGAATTTTATATCATTATCTTCGGTATAGAATCCAGGCATGTAGTGACCTTTCATATTAAGATCACCATTTACTGTTAAAGAAGAGTTTCCGTTAACCTGGTTCCAAACATTGGTATCTTCTACGTGAGTTAAATTTAGATTACCATCAATGGAGGCAGTTGAATTACCGTTTACTTCGAATCTGCTTTCATTAATGGTTAAATCTTTACCAACATTTAAAGTGGAGTTGCCATTAGCAATGATTGAGCCAGCTCCAGTAATTGATGCGTTACCACCAACACTTAATGAGCCTTTGTTATAAAGTTCAATTGAGCCATCCTGAAGAGAGGTATTGCCTAAAATTGCAATAGAGGCTGTTCTCCCTGCCTGAATTCTTGAATCAGAGCCTGTGAACTTAGCTTCACCTTTAACGGTTAAGGTAGCATCTGAATCCCATGCCTGGAGATTACCACCAGACTCGGCATTTACATTACCTTCAACTGTAACAACACCTGCGTTGTATGATCCTAATCTAGCATTGGTGCTTAAATTAACATCACCTTCGAAAGTAGCTCTTCCTAAATCTTTAAAGGTAGTCTTGTCGATGTACTTTTCATGATCAGGACTGTCAATAGGATTTGAGTAGGTTTCAGCAAACAACTCAGCATTATTTGATACAGTAGTGTTGCCTTTTACATTTATTGAAGAACCTTCTCCTGAGGCAAAGAATCTATTACGGAGATATTCATCAGCACCAGCTTGAGTTGAAAAATCACCAGTGCCTTCTTTGTACAGGCCCGATAAGTTTAAATTACCTCCTACGGTGACAGAAGAACCATCTTCAATCTTATTCCAAACATTCTCGTTCTTGTCTTGAGAAACGTTTAGATCACCACCAACATTAAGTTTGCTGTTCTTTGTAGCTACAATTTCACCGTTATGAGAGGTAAGATTTTTGTCAATATTTAAGCTACCTTTGTCATAAAGTTCAATTGAGCTATCCTGAAGAGAGGTATTGCCCAAAATAGTAATAGATGCTGTTCTACCTGCCTGAATTCTTGAATCAGAACCTGTGAACTTAGCATCACCTTTAATGGTTAAAGTTGAGTCTGAATCCCATGCCTGAACATTACCACCAGTTTGAGCATTTACATTACCGTCAACAGTAACTTCGCCTGCGTTATAAGCGCCTAATTTAGCATTGGTGCTTAAATTGACATCACCTTCGAAAGTAGCTCTACCTAAATCTTTAAAGGTAGTCTTGTCGATGTACTTTTCATGATCAGGACTGTCAATAGGATTTGAGTAGGTTTCAGCAAACAACTCAGCATTATTTTCTACAGTAGTATTTCCTTTTACATTTATTGAAGAACCTTCTCCTGAGGCAAAGAATCTATTACGGTGATATTCATCAGCACCTGCAGAAGTAGTGAAATCACCAGTGCCTTCCTTGTAAAGGCCAGATAGGCTTAGATTGCCTCCTACAGTGATAGAAGAACCTTCAGATGCTTTATTCCAGATATTGGTATCAGCAACATGATTTAAGGTTAAATCACCATCAATTTTTGCATTTGAATTCTCTGTTACAGAAAATTCTCCTTCATTAAAGGTAGCATTTTTGCCAACGTTCAACTCTGATTTATCAAATACGTGAAGATTATTAGTGCCTTCAAAAGAAACATTACCAGCTACATTTAAAGTACCTGAGTTTCTCATATCGTAGTAGTTTTGGTGACCATCTTCTGTGGTGCCGGTGACATGCATATCACCCTTGATATTACCTACAGCGCCTTCTGATACACAGAAAATATCTCTAACTTCAGTAGATTCAATATTAAGATCTTTTTCAAAATTTAATTCTGAATTATCGAAAGCATGTATGTTGTTGGTTCCTGAGAGGTTAACATCACCTGCAACGTTTAAAGATGAATTTCCATTAACATTGTTGTAAACAATGCTTCCATCGTTGGTAACACCAGACATCTTTAAATTACCACCAATGCTGGCTTCTGAATTATCCCAAATGGCAAGATGCGTATTGCCTTTAAATTCTGCATTACCAGTAACATCAAGCTTTGCATTTGTACCTAAATTGATATCTGATGTTTCTACATATTCGTTGTCTCTGTCTGCAGTAAGATTGCCATTTACTTTAATTGATCCGTTATTGTAAATACCAACAATTTCATTTCTATGAGAATCAACTTTTACGTTAAGATCACCACCAATTACAATTAAAGCATCACCGTCGGATTTTATAAGGCTGTCACCAAAGACATTTACATCTCCGCCTACAGTCATAGATGAGTTATTGTAAATACCTACGGATTCTCTCAAAGAATTTGATGCGTCAGAAAGAGTTGAGTTTAGGTTAAGATCTTTACCTATCTCAATAGATGAATCTCTATCTGCAGTAAAACGGACAAGATCGGATACTGATGCAATTCCATCAACTTTAATATCTGAGCCATTAAAACTACCAAAAATAGTTTCAGTTTTACCGTCGAACTTTAGATCTTTATTTACGTTGACTTTAGAGTTTTCTGTTGAAAGATAGGTGTTAGTACCTGATAAGTTACCTTTTACATTTAAGGTGCTTTGATTGTTAACGAAGATGCCTGATGTAGGTTCTGTATCAGAGCTCAATTTAAGATTATCACCAAAGTTTAGAGTTCCCTGATTGTAAACTCCAACACTTGTGTTATTGTAAACAGCCTCATTATCGATGTTGATAGTGGTGTTATTTACTGATACCCCCCCCCTGTGCGACGTAAGTGCTTGATGTTACAGCTAAAAGTGATGATAAAACTGTTGCTTTTACAACTTTTGATGCATTGTTTTTAGTATGGGATTTAGCAAGTTCACTTACAACTGTATAGCATTGTAAGGTATTGTTCCACACTACTTTGTATATTTTATTCATATATGAAGTTCTCTCTATATACAAGTTTGTTCAGATGACTTATCAGGAGAACTTTAGATCTTCTGATAAGGGGAATTACGGCCATTCATGGACAAACGACCGTAATTCGTTTCCTCTCTTTGAGGAAATTACAAAAACTCCCAGAAATAAGATCCACCAAACTTCTGAAAGTCTATGTAACTTTTGACAAATGAAATTTAAAAGATCGCTTTGGAAAGGGGAATTTAAGAGTCCTACAAATTTATGATGCTTACTAAAAGGTATCTTAAGAGTCTTAAAACAAGAAAAGCATCTTTACAGCATGAGATAGTGTGCAATAAGACTATGACTGCTTATGACGAAGTTATCCTGATAGTAGCCTTAGATACAGTAAATAGCCTTTGATCTACTAATAGCAATGGATCATTGGTTCATTTAAGAAATAGCAATCAAGTAAATATGGCAGGACAAGCAAATAACTGTAAATGCCCACTCAATACACACTGATGCCCTCTTTGTAAATCCAATTTTTGCCCACTGCAATATCCATAAAATGCACAGCAGCTCTTAGAGTGAAACCTCTTTATGAATTCTTAGAATATATAAGAACTTTAGAAGAAGCATAACCATGGTTAACAATGTACAGAACGTATCCTGAATCCTATTTAGGATCTTACTTATCACCTGCTTACAGTTACACTGAATTCCAAAAATTAGAATGAGCATACTAAGGATGTCTATGTTCCAAAACCACTGTGCATTATTGAAAAACTAAGCTAGATCAATGAGTCTTAAGCATCTTAATTTGTGGTAAACAATCAAAAGCCCACTTAAGAGCCCATAAAGGGAACATGGATATTCAAAAAATGTACACTACTGAAAACTTAACAAAGCCAGGAGCTGAACAAAAAGTCAGCAGGTGGCATCAATAGCGGTTCATCACAAATTACCAAGAGAGCTCAAATTAAAAGATAAGGGCGAAACCAAGCCAAAGCATAGAAAAAACAAAAACCAAAATCCTAAGTTACGGTTATTGTACAGTTAGTCTGTCTACTGACTGTTAGGCAAGAGCTCTTGTTTGTTTCACGATCCGCTTACTATATCTATAACTTGTTTATCTAAAAGTAGCTTTGCTCTCCTAAAAACAGGAAAAAGTCCCAATTTTAAGAAGTTTAAAATTCTCATTTGTCGTAATTCTTTTTAAAGAGCTTCAATCCTTTGTTAAATAAGGATTGAATGATTTTTAAGTGACTATAGATTAGCATAAAATAAAGATTAGTCTTTTTTTTTTTCTAATCTGTGACAAAATGCCTAATATTCATTTTGTTGCTAGAGGCTTATTACTTGTAGCAGGAGATGAATTGAAAATAAAAATGAAAAATTTGGATTTTTATTTTTAAGGGTGCTCTGTGAGCATTTACAGAGGTGTAGCTTTCGTTGGTAACTTAAAGCATAAGCTTCAATTTATGCATCAGAGTTTGCAACTTTAGTTTTCTTAGATTTAAAAATCAGATAAGTAATCTCAGATAAATATATTTGCTTAAAGATCTTTAAACTTTTTAAAGCTCTTAAAAGTAATGTAATGAAGCTATGAATGTTGATGCCAGCATTTTAGGCAGGTAAACATAAGCTCAAGATTTAGTGACATTGTGACTTTATCTCATAAAGGCATAAAGCATTGTAGTTTGAGCAATAAAGCTTGCAGTAAATCTTGAAAAAACTTTAGATATTTTTTTATTGATACTTGTTTTGTAAAACTTCTGTATCGCAGGAACTTTACTTAATACATGTGCATTTACGTGCACACATGTACTGATAAGACACTGCGGTATTTTACTTTTTTTATGATTTGCATGCAGATGTTTTTTCAGGGCAGTGTTAGGTATTGTAAATAGAGTTTTTAAGGATTTTGTTAAGGATCTCTTTAAAAGACTTTTAAGTCGCTTGTATTTATTAGTCTTTTAATTTTAAGAGATCTTTAAGTCTTAAAAATCTCTTAA
>JBNMJE010000125.1:0-5157 GCA_050873645.1 Succinivibrio sp.
ATTTATTGAACTCGCTGCTGATATGGCTCAGTTGGTAGAGCGCACCCTTGGTAAGGGTGAGGTCCCGAGTTCGATTCTCGGTATCAGCACCAGCGGATCATCACTAATTAACCTCTGTTCATCGGAGGTTTTTTTATATCTGTACACTTCTATTTTTTTCAACTTTTTTACAGTGTTTGGCCTATTTAAGCCATTCATCGATTTTCAACTACCTGAAAAAGTCGTTAATTCTCAAAACTACACTGAAAATAATGATTTTTTATCAGAAAAAAAGTCAAATTTTCTATCTAATGCTGTCGTGCGGATCGCGCGCCTAATATCGGTCTAGTAGCGCTCTTTAACTTCGGTCTTTTTTCTTAGAAAAGCTTATCTCTTAGAAGCATCTGTTAATATGATTTGCTTGGATGGATTGAAAAACCTATCAATAATGGATTTCCTTCTGCGCTTTCACCAATCAACTTGATTATACCTTCATAGATAAGCAGACTTTTCAAAGCGGTGGATTTTTTTTCATCTGGAATATATAAAATTATAAACAGTAGATTTTACAACCGATGGGTCTTAACCTTGCAAAAATATCTAAAGATCAATGCAAACTTAATTAGAAGTTCCATGCTTCAAATTTACAAGATCATCCAACGTTATCAGCTCTAGCGAATCAATCCTACCAACCTCTGTCTTGCAGTTTTTTTATTTTTGCGTACTGTCTTTATCTATAGCCTTTTAATGTATACTTTTGTTTGCAAGGATGATTTGTATTTTTAAGGTTACGGTAATGTCTATTTCTCAGTTTTTATCTCTTCCAGAAAGTCCAAATGGCTTTGAAGAATTAAAAGAAGCCAACTGTTACTTTGTAGATAAGACAGAGTTTATAAAGACTGTGTTTACAGACTCAGCTTCAGTTCTGTTGTTCACAAGACCAAGACGCTTTGGTAAGACCTTGCTCATGACCATGTTTGAGTCTTTCTTAAAAATCAATAAAGACAAACCATTCGATACCTCAATCCAACAACAGTATTTTAAAGGCACCAGGATACTAGATGACAAAGAGTTCTGTTCAAAGTTCATGGGACAGTATCCTGTGATTGAACTTTCTTTAAAAGATGTTGATGGTAATAACTTTGAAGAGGCTTATGAGAGCTTTGCTGCAACTATCTTTAGACTTGCATCAGGATATAAATACTTACTTAACAGCAAAAAGCTTGATGATTCTGATAAAGAAGAGCTAAAAAACTTAACTACCAAAAGTTACTTAATACAACTCAAAAATCAACTCAGTGTCAAAGATTCATTAAGAACCTTAGCATCAATTCTTTATAAAGAATACGGCAAGTACCCAGTACTTCTAATTGATGAGTATGACGTACCTTTAGCAAATGCCTCATACCATGACATACAGAATACAAAGCTGTATGGAGATGAAAAAGGCTTTAAAGCAGATTACCACTACAACATGGTAACCTTAATGAAAGGATTCTTTGGTATTTTAAAAGACAAGAATACACTAACTAAAGCAGTTATCACCGGTTGTTTAAAGGTAGCAAAGAACAGTTTATTTACAGGAGTAAATAACCTTACTGTAAATACAGTTGCAGACAAAGAATCTAAATACACTGGCATCATAGGTTTTACTAAAGATGAAACCTTTAAGTTCTTAAAAGACTATGAGTTAGACGACTACTCTCAAAAGGTAAAAGAGCATTATGACGGTTATAAGTTCTTTGACAAAGAGATGTTCTGTCCATGGGATGTGGTTAAGTTTATAAGAAAGAACTTTGACTTTAAACAAAGTGGTAACCTTACTGAAATTAAAGCCGGTAACTACTGGGCAGGTACAACCTCTGATAAATCCTTATATGCCTATATTGGGTATTTAACCGATAAAGACAATCAGAAGATGCAAGACTTAGTTGATGGAAAATCAATTGGTTTTAAACTGAACGACTCCATGAACTATGACACTTTATCAGAGCATAACTCAGATGATTTCTGGTCATTACTCTTACATACAGGTTATTTAACTGTAGATTGGGATAAGACTCAAAAAGAAGAATTGTCAAAAGAAAACAATAAAAACATTTTTGTAAGAATACCTAACCTTGAAATACTTGAGTGTTTTGAAAACAACATTAAAGAGAAATTTAGTAATGTTGTAAAGAAAGATAACCTGGCTTTAAACATTGCTAATGCTTTATTAGATGGTAACGACACTTTTGTTCAGGAGAAGCTAGGACCTTTATTACGTTCATTTGTATCAGTAAGAGATACTGCGACAAAAGCTCCTCACGAGAATTACTACCACGGTTTCTTAAACGGTATCTTTACTAACTGTAAAGATGACCTTGGTGAATACCACTCTAACATTGAGTCAGGTGATGGTTATGCAGATATTCTCTTTAAAGATGCTGATTGTAGAAAGGTTGCAATCATTGAGATTAAATCAGCGCCTGTAGGTTCAGATTTAGTAACCTTAAGTGAAACAGCACTGTCTCAAATAGAAGTTAAGAACTATTCTGAACAATTTATGGGTAACAGAATGATCCAAAGTATCTATGCTTATGGAATTGCCTTTGCTGGTAAAAACTGCTTTATAACCTGTAAAAAGATCAAGTAACAAATTAGCTGTTGCAGTTTTTATTTACAAAAGATCACAGGTTAAATTATCAGCTTGAGCATAATGAGATGCTGCTCTCTATAAGATCTTCTCATAATTAGATGACATACCAGGATATGTAGAATGGCGGATCGCGCGCCTAACTTGAGTCTTGTAGCGCGGTTTAACTTCAGTCTAGTAGCGCAGAAGTGGTAACAAGAAAAGCGCTACCAGCAAGAACTAGTAGCGCAGGATTTTTTGAGAGTTTATGAGTTGTTATTTTTTACTATAGGTTAGATGTCTTTTTTTACCTCAAAATAGCTCTGAGGGTGGAAGCATACAGGGCAGACTTCAGGTGCTTTAGTACCGATAGAGAGGTGACCACAGTTTCTGCACTCCCATACACTGACACCACTCTTTTCAAAGATCTTTTTAGCTTTTACATTAGATAAGAGCTTACGGTATCTTTGCTCATGCTCTTTTTCAATAGCTCCTACTGCTCTGAATTTAAAAGCAAGCTCTGTAAAGCCTTCTTCATCAGCATCCTTTGCCATGCTCTCGTACATATCAGTCCACTCGTAGTTCTCTCCGTCAGCTGCCGCCTCAAGATTGTCCTCAGTAGAACCAATGCCACCTAATTCTTTAAACCACATCTTAGCGTGCTCTTTTTCGTTATCAGCTGTCTTTAAAAAGATGGCAGCGATCTGCTCGTAGCCTGCTTCCTTGGCAACTGAAGCAAAGTAGGTGTACTTGTTGCGAGCCTGTGATTCACCTGCAAACGCTGTTTGAAGGTTCTTTTCAGTCTTGGTACCAGCGTACTTGTTGCCGTTTGCTTTATCTTCAGCTGCAACTTTGACAACTACTTTTTCAAAGTCTGAAGCTGGGTGTTTGCAGATAGGGCAGATAAAATCCTCAGGAATTTCATCACCTACATACTCGTAGCCACAGATCTTGCATCTCCAAATGGTCTTACCTTCAGCGGTAACACCTACAGCTTCAGGCTTTGGTTTGATGTTGTTTAAATAGTATTCATAGGTTACAGATGGGATGTCATTTAAAACTTCCATATCAGTAATTTCACCTACGAAAAGGGTATGTGAGCCTAAATCTAGTGTCTTATCGACTTTTACTGAAAAATAAGCATTAGAACCTTCGGTTACATAGTAGATGCCGTTTTGAGCTCTCTGACATTGAGTGTAGCCTTCAAACTTGTTGACATCACGTCCAGACTGGAAGCCAAAGCGCTTGAATAGTTCAAAAGGAGCTTTTTGAGAGAGTACGGTTACGTTAAAGACACCAGTCTTTACAACCATGTCATGAGTGAAGTTTGCTTTGTTAATGCAGATACTCATCTGATTAGGACCTGAGGCTGCCTGAATTGCGGTGTTGATGATACAACCGTTATCTTTTTCACCATCTTTTGCAGTTAGGACAAAAAGGCCATAACTTAATTTGTACATTGCTTTAGTATTCATGTGTTCTCCTGAATTTTATCTATTTAACAGCTTAAGAAACCATGAATGTAAGCTATTAAAATTTCTTGTTGATAATAATTACTATTATAGAACAAATAGTAAAAAATTCACCTTTTTAAAGCTAAATTTGATAAGTTGATACAGATTATTTTTCTTTACTGACAAAATTTGTCAGTAAAAAATAGGTCTTAAAAATTCCTGGTATACACTTCAAGTCTCATGTGAGGTGTATATGTCGCTACTTTCAAATTTGTTTTCAAGACCGTATGGCTGTTTTAAATCAGATGACAATGAGATCTCTTTAGACTCATTAGTTCTTTTAACCATCGATGATCTTAAAAAAGCCATAAGAGATGAGGTACAGGCAAGTCTTGAGAATAAGGTATCTGAAAGCTTAGTAAGAGCTCTTACTGTAGGTAAGATCAAAGATGAATTAAAAGAGCATGCTGTAAATGAAGCTTTAAAGCTCTCTGAAAAATACAGTGATACTCTGCCTAAAAGGCGCAGTTCTAAGCAAACTCTTTTATTAAGTAAAGACTTTTTAAAGGTGATGTTACAAGAGAATCATAGTGCAATTGAGCTTTTAAAAGAGCTTTTTGCTGATGAAAACACTTTTGAACTCTATTATTTACCTGTAATTGAAGACACAGCCTCACATACCTACAGGTTCGTTTTAAAGAATATGAAAGAAGATGCCTTTTCATATTTTTTAAAACTGACCACAATGATGACGGAACTTGCAAAAGAGTGTACTTATCTTTATGACGATTTTGCTAGCAGTAAAGCTAATCTTGCGATTGTGCTCTATTCATCTTCCTTTGTTATCTCAAAGCTCTTATATGGGCACAACTTTGTCTATGGCAAAGAAAAGCAGAGCATTTCATTAGTTAATACCTCTTTAGCCGATCTTTTTAATCAAGACTTATCTCTTAAAGAGATTAGTGTCACTGCAACTCCTTGTGAGTGCAGTATAAGACCTGAGCAATTAGTCTCATTAGGCCTTTTGATACTAAAAGACAAGGTGTGCAACATCGTCACCTATTTAAAAGAGCACAACTGCGACAAACTTTTAGTTGATCTTGTAAAGCC
>JBNMJE010000126.1:0-5101 GCA_050873645.1 Succinivibrio sp.
AAGAGAAGAATAAGCTCTAATCCTGAAATGAAGATCGGTATGACTAGAGCTTTTAGATTTAAATTAAAGAAGTTTATTGATGTTTGATCTGTCAATTAGCTCTGGAGTACATAAGAAACTCTTCATATCCATAACACCATTATTATAGGTTGAAGTGTCATTGATATTAGCTTCCTGTCCCTGGCTAATAGCTTTTACCATATCAAGTACGGTATCTTGTAATTGCTTACCATCTTTGAAGATAGTCATAGCCTGGTAACCTTCCTGAATATTCTTAAGAGCATCAGGTGTTGAGTCCTGACCTGTGATAACAGGTATATTCTCTACAGTGTAGCCACGCTTCTTTAAGGTAAAGATAATGCCTGAGCTAATGCAGTCAGCAGGTGACAAGATACCATCAAGTCTCTCGCCTGAATCTGGGCCATAGCCTACTTTATCCATAATAGCATCCATTCTCTTACTTGAAAGATCGGTTCTCCATGATGGAATATTAGTCTCTTCAGGCTTAATCTCACCTGATTTAATTACCAATGCACCACTATCGATGTAAGGCTGTAGGATCTTCATAGCCTCGCCATAGAAAAATTTGGCATTGTTATCATCTAATGAGCCGTAGAAGATCTCAATATTCTTTGGATCATCAACAGTAGGATGTAACTTATCGATTAAAAACTTTCCCTGAATTTCACCTACTTTACCGTTATCAAAGGTTGCATAGTAGGTAACAGCATCAGTACCTGTAATTAAACGGTCATAACTTATAACTGGAAGTTTTTTGCTTTTTGCAATCGTTAAGGCATCAGCTAAAGCATTGCCGTCGATTGAGCCAATAACTAAAGCATCAATATTGCTGTCATTTGACAATCTCTTGATTTGTCTTTGCTGTAAAGACACATCAATATCACCACCAAAGAAAAGCTCAACGTTAAAGCCAGCTGTTTTAAGCTCTTTTTCAACACCAAAACCTTCACGATACCAACGAGCTTCATCTTGAGTTGGCATTAACACACCAACGGTAAAAGCATCTGCCTGTGAGGTGAATAAAACAGGCAATACAGATAAAGCAAGAACTGCTTTTAGTTTCATTTTGATCTCCAGTTTAAATCTTTTTATACGATTAATATATTAAACGTAATTGTACTTTTTAGCTTATAAAAACGATTGCAAACGTTAAATTTGTTATAAAGTTCTCATTTTTACCTTATTTGTGCTCTTTATGATTTGCTGAGGGTACGACTTTTTCTTGTGCTTGTATTTTATTACTTATTGGATCTTTTGATTGAGTTTTAGACAATGCTTGTCTTTGCTGCATCTTTAAGTGACGTCTTTTCTCTTCTTCGCGTTTTTGAAGAACAGTTTTTAAAACGCCATTTTCTAATTTTTTCTGTTCTTTAATAGCGTTATATGTAGTGCCAATAACAAAGAGTATTGGCACTAAAATTACTAAGATTAACCAAAAGGACATCTTATTTAAATAAATCCTGCTACTTTAATAATTCCTGTAAAGCCTCATAGCTTGTCAGTGCTCCCCTTACTTCTTTACCATCGATAATTAAGTAAGGTGTACCTGCTATCTTTAATTCGATACTGTCTTCGATATTTGAAGTGATCTGTTTTTGAGGACGACCTGAGGTCAACTCATTTTTAAAGTCCTCAAAATCAATACCAACCTCATCTAAGTACTTTCTAACAGACTGTTCATCAGAACTGATTGAACCTGGTGTCATGAACTTTTCATGTAACTTAAAGTACTTCTTTTTATCAAGATAAAAGACAGCCTGACCTAAAAGAGCTAACTGTTTAGAATTCTCTTTAATTACAGGGATATTTACAAAAGAGATCTGAACATCATACTCTTTTAAAGCTCTTTCAAACATTGGCTCTAATACTTTGCAATAACCGCAGTTATAGTCATAAAACTCGATGATGTAGTGTTTAGCATTCTTTTTTCCAAGAAAAGGAATGTCATCTGACTTTCTAACCTTAGAAGCAATCTTTAACATATTCACTTCAAGGTTCTTCTTTTCATCCTGTTCAAGCTTTTTCATCGCTCTTAAGATTACTTCAGGATGGCTAGAAACATAATCATCAATGATGCTCTCAATTTGAGCCTTTTGAGATTCATCAAATGTTGCAGCTAAGGCAGATGTAGTAACACCTAAACTTACAAAAGCTACTAAAAAAGAATTTTTTAATTTATTTAGATTCAGAAACATTTTTATCTTTAATCCTAATTGCAAAGTATAAAAGAGCAATTGCAAGAATAGCGCAAACTGATAAGTTAATACCAAAAGGTATCATTGAGAGTTCTCCCATTACACCAACTAATGGAGAAACAAGAGAACCTATTAAAAAGTACATCACACCAAAGATACCTGAAGCAGAACCTGCACCGCCTTTTTTAAAGCTCATGACTACTCCAAAGCCTGCTGATTGTGACAAGCCCATCATTGAACAGTAAACAGCTAAACAAACAAGTACAGGTACAAAGCTCTCAGGACGTATAAATGAAATTATTAAAACACCAATACCTGAGATTAAAAGTAACGCATAAGCAAAAGCGACTACTTTAAGCTCTGATAAACGGCGAGATAAACGACCTGCTGAGGATGCAATAATAGTGATACAAACTGCAATAAAAGCAAAGGTAAATGAGTATTCTACAGGAGAAAAGCCATAGACCTTTTGGAAAACGAATGGAGAAGCTGCAAGATATGAGAAGAAACCGCCCATTACAAAGGATAATGAAAAGACAGTTAACATAAACTTTAAATTTAAAAGATCAGTCTTCATCTTTAAAATTGAGACTAAAGCACTCTTCTCTCTTTTTTCTACAGCTAAAGACTCTGGTACATGGAATTTAGTTAAATAAATTAAGATAATTCCCCATACTACCAGAATAAAGAAGATCATCTGCCAGGTAAAATAGGTTACAACTAATGAACCTACAATTGGTCCTAAGATAGGACCTAAAGAGTTAATTGCCATTAAAAATGACATAAATGAAGTTAACTCATTACCTTTAAATCTGTCACAGGCAATTGAACGAGTTAAAACAACACCACCTGCTGCAGACAGACCTTGTAACAGTCTAAAGAACACGAAGATCCAAACATTAGGAGACAGAGCACAAGCTAACGATGATAAGGTAAAGATCACTAGACAAACTAATAAAGGCTTAATTCTGCCATAAGCATCAGAGATAGGTCCGATTACAATCTGACCTAGAGCCAAACCTAAAAATGATGCTGTAAGTGAGAACTGCACCTGAGCAGGATTTGAATCAAAATAAGTTACAATCTCTGGTAATGATGGTAAATACATGTCAGAACACATAGGCGCAAAGGCGCAGAGCATTCCTAAAGTAAAAACATAAAGTGCGTACTGTAAGCGGTTATTTGAGTTTTTAGACATAGTTAAAGGTGATATTAAATTTTAATTCTGAAATAACAGTCAAAATACAATAAAAACTTTTACAAGGTGAAAATAATCATAGATGATATGAAACATAAAGCCTCCGTTTAGGAGGCCTTATTTTTACTTCTTTTCCATTGATGCAAGAATGTCATCAATCTCTTTTTGATTTACTAAAGCAAGCTGTCGTTCCTCTGGAGGAAGCTTTCTGTATGCTTGAGTTAAATGTAAAGATCTTACAGCATAGAAAAGTAAAGCTTTCTTAACCTGATGCTTTAAAACACCATCTTTTGGTAAACCATAATCAAGCTCAATTGCTCGTCTTGCATTCTCAGGTAATTCAGGATTTGCCTGTAACTCTAAGGTTACAAGTTCATTCCAATCATAGTCATCCTTATTACCGGTACCTACTTCTCTAAAACCATTACCAATTGGATCAGAGAATCTGTCATTAGGAGCCTGAGTCTTTGGATGATCAGCATTTCTAATTCTTGAAAGCACGTAATCTCTGAACTCATGACGATCATAGCAATATGCACGAATGTGCCATCTAAAGCCATCAAAAGCAAATGAATGAGGAGCAATTAAGAAATCCTCGTTCTTATCAGAGGTTAGTGACTTATAAACAATATGTAGTGCTAAATGACCACGAATAGCATCTAATAAGTTTGATAAAACTGACTCGTCAATAATTCTCTTTGGAGGCTGAAGGCAAGCTAAACCAACATCAGGGGTAAAACCAAAATAGTTCTTACTCTGAGGTAATTCATTTTTTGCATACTGAATTAAGTCATTAAAGAAGTTAGAGCTTCCGCACTGATCTGGATAAACAGGTTTGAAGTCTTCAGTTCTTAGATAAACCTTCTGATGCATATCATAATGAAGGTTCTCACGTGGAGGATTACAGTTAGTAACTAAGTCTCTATAGTAAGATAGATCTAAAGAAGCTTGTGGAATTGAAATACCAAAAAAGTCCACTAAATCAGCTCTATTGATCTTTCCGTCAATACTTAATCTAAAATCAATAAACTCAATGCGACGCTTTCTGCTCCATTTATTGGATGCATTAGCAGTTAAATCAGATTTCTTTGATGTATCCTTCTCTAGATTTTTGTTTTTAGCCATGATACTTACCTTACTTTGATAAATCTGAGAGACTGATATTACATACTTATAAAAGTCAATTTAGGAATTATGAAAACTAAAGATAAGAAAGAGTCCCTATTAAAAAGCTTTATACCTTAAAACAAGACCTTTCTTACATGTTTAATTGTTGTTATATACCTAAGAATCGATAAGTTATAGTTCTATATATCCATTCAAGATTTGATATCGTCATTTGACATCAAAAATATATAAAACGACGTAACCTCTCAAATTGATAAAATAATACTACCATAAATTTTATGCTTTAGATTAAATCAATAAAAGAAAGTAGCTTTTTTTATTAGAAAAATCTCTTAAAAGAGAATAATTTATCTAAACCTATAGTATAAATAATTTCAGTAGTTTTAGATTATTTGTGTTTTCAGTTCAAACCTTAGCCCGGTAGTTTGACAGTTTCCCTCTAATTCAATTCTCTCCTTTTCAACTAAATTTCACGAAATTTCAAAAAGATAAGCTTTGAAAAAATTGTCAAATTTCTTTGAAATATATGTGGTAATGTGTGTTAATGTATGATATAATC
>JBNMJE010000127.1:0-5101 GCA_050873645.1 Succinivibrio sp.
CCTAAAATGGTTCCTCTATAATCGCGTTATATGCACTTATAGATCGCTTTTGAATAACCTTAAGAAAAAAGCTATTTAGCTAGACTTTGTGAGCTAATTCACAATGTAAATTTCTAAAGAACTCACTAACTGTAAAAGGCAGTGTAAAAAAACTTAAATGCTACTCAGGATCTGTTAGAGGTTTTGAGTAGTTACTCTAATTTTACGATATTTTGCATAAAAGTGAAAAATAACGTAATGCAACATTATACACGGAATTAGCTTGCAAAGCTAATATTTTATATATTGTGTTATTACGATAATTTAATATATTTATAAATTCTAACTAATTACCTAGTATTCATATAGGAATTTAATTTTTATTAAATTACATAGTAAATTACTATGTTTTCTAGTTAATTGATTTTAAAAGAGTTTTTTATTAAATATGTTCACTATTGGTGCAAATATTAATGACACATAAATTTAGGTATTTTGTTTTTGATTTATATATGTTTTCATATAGACATTGATAAAAGATTAAACATCTTAAAGATTTAATTTTATAGATTCAAATAGGTAAATTTGGAGTAGCACATATGGCAGTATATAAGTCAGTAGTTGAGCTAATCGGTAATACCCCTTTAGTTGAATTATCCAATCTTGAGAAAAAGCTAAATTTAAAAGCAAAAATCTTAGCAAAGTTCGAAGCTATGAATCCATCAGGCTCTGTAAAAGATAGAGCAGCTTATTACATGATTAAAGATGCATTAGATTCAGGCAAAATCAATAAGGACACTAAGATCATTGAGCCAACCTCAGGTAATACCGGTATTGGTTTAGCTTTAGTAGGTGCTGCTTTTGGTCTGTCAGTTACTCTAGTTTTACCTGAGACCATGTCTGTTGAAAGACGCAACATCTTAAAAGCATACGGTGCTAACTTGGTTTTAACCGAAGGTGCTAAAGGCATGAAAGGTGCCATTGAGAAAGCTCAGGAATTAGCAAAGGCTTCATCAAATACCTTTATTCCACAGCAGTTTGAAAATCAGGCTAACTCAAAAGCTCACTACGAGACTACAGGTCCTGAGATTTACAAAGATACCGAAGGTAAGGTAGACATTTTTGTATCAGCAGTAGGTTCTGGTGGTACAGTATCAGGTACAGGTAAATTCTTAAAAGAAAAGAATAAAGATATTAAAGTTGTAGCAGTAGAAGCAGCAGCTTCCCCTGTTCTATCAGGTGGTAAGCCAGGTCCTCACAAGATCCAGGGTATCTCAGCTGGTTTTATTCCAGGTGTTTACGACAAGTCAGTTGTAGATGAGATCATTGGTGTTAAAGATGAGGATGCCTTTAACAATGGCCGTCTACTAGCTCAGAATGAAGGTCTTTTCATCGGTATTTCCTCAGGTGCAGCCCTAACAGGTGCTTTACAATTAGCACAGCGTCCTGAGAACGAAGGTAAAACCATCGTGGTGATCTTACCTGATAACGGTGATAGATACTTATCAACAGCTTTATATCATCAGGACTAATTTTAATAATAAAGATGCCGGTGGTTAATTACTCACACGGCATCAAAGAATATAACGTTAACAATAGGATGATTTATGTCAGAGAATTCACAGAGAATCAATGAGGCAACAAACACTGCCTATGCCTCAATCAGTAAGAAGAGCAGAATCATAACTGCTGTTCTTTACATTGGTGCACTAATTATTGGTGCCATTTTAGGTTATCTTGGAAATGAAACCTTAAATGATATCTTCAACTTCATCGCTACTGTATTCACAAGATTATTCAGTTTCGTAGCTGTACCTGTAATTGCAGTAAGCTTGATCTCTACCTTAGCTAAGTTATCAAAAGGTTCTAAAGGTGGTACTATTTTTTGTCACACCATTTTCTATACCTTATTAACCACAATCTTAGCTGCATTAGTTGGTGCAATTCTATTTACTTACATTGCTCCTGCTAACGTAACCAATCCAAGTGAATCTGCAGCAGCTGCTGTATCACAGTATGAGTCTTTATCATACTTACAGCACATTCAGAACATCATTCCTAACAACTTATTACAACCATTTGTTGCAGGTAACGTTCTGTCAATTTTATTAGTTGCAGCAGCTTTCGGTCTTGGTATTGCATCATTACCTGAATCAGATACTAAACACACTCTTGTAAACTTCATCATAGGTTTCCAGGATCTGTTATTCGTTCTAATTCACTGGTTAATTAGAATCTTACCTATCGGTATCTTAGCTTTCACAGCTCAGTTAGTTGCTCAGTTAGAAGCTGGTGTTATCATCGGTGGTATCGCATCATACTTTGGTGCTGTTATCGGTTCTAACTTAATTCAGATGTTCATCATCTTACCTGCAATCTTACTGATAAGAGGTTTGAACCCACTAAAGATTGCTCGTGGTATGTTACCAGCTTTAGCTGTAGCTTTATTCTCAAAGTCATCAGCAGGTACTCTACCAGTTACTATCGCTTCAGCTGAAGATAACTTAAAGGTAGACAAGAGAGTTTCTCGTTTCGTTCTACCTATCTGCACCACCATCAACATGAACGGTTGCGCAGCATTCATCCTGATCACTTCAATTTATCTGTTACAGAATGCTGGTATTGATATTGGCTTTGGTACTATCGTTGCTTGGATCTTTATCGCTACCTTCGCTGCAGTTGGCAACGCAGGTGTTCCAATGGGTTGCTACTTCTTAACTCTTTCATTAGTATCATCAATGAACGTTCCAGTAGCTCTAATGGGTATCATTCTTCCTGTATACGCTGTAATCGACATGATTGAGACAGCATTAAATGTTTGGTCCGATTCTTGTGTAGCAAACATTGTAAACAAGGAAGTTAAAGATAAGTTACCTGAGATTCAGGAATAATAAGCCTTAACTAGACAAAGCATTAAACCTGCCCTTCTTATAGATTGGCAGGTTTATTATTTTTATCTTTTGCAAAACTCATTATTCTCTTCATTATTGAGATAACTCTCTCATACTCTTTCTGTCATTCTTGTCTTTTTTACTTTGAGCATTAAAAATCATAGATATAGCAATTAAGGTTCCATCTATGAAGATCTCAAAAATACTCAATAAGTTCTCTCTCATCTCTTTAGCTTTATTGACTGTTGTTCAGTCATGCTTTGCTGGTACTGGTGTATTTTCTAATGTAAGAGAACATGGTGAATGGATAACAGGATCATTTGCCATTGATGGACAAAAAACAGCAAGACTTGGTTCAAAATACACTCAAAACAATGTGGGGATCTTTTTGGACTTTTTAAGTCCTGAGCTTTACCTCTTTGAAATTATCAGAACTAAAGATATACCTGACAGAGGCATGGATCCAAAGTACTACTTAGCTGATATGACAATTGCCGTTGATAATAAATACAGCATCAGCTTTGAAGCTAAATGTGCTGAAGACGAAACTGTACATGAATGCTATGTGCCTCAAAGCAAAAATGATGAGCTAATACGTCAGTTTAAAAAAGGTAATGAAGTTAATTTCAAGATTGGGAATTTTGATCTGTATTTCAGTCTTTCTGGCTTTAACAAGGCTTTTTACAGAGCATCTAGTCTTATTAAGTAATACCCTTATGAAAAAAAATCCTGCCACTATTGGCAGGAAAAGAGGGATTATCTATCTAATCAATATCAAATCTTTTCATTAGAAGGTATAACGAGCACCTAAGCTTGCAAAGTTCTTATCTGAAGTATAAGAAGCGTTGATGCCAGCCTTGTTAATACCTGCTAAATCGTCTTCGTTGGTTACATCAAAGCGAGCTTCTGTCCATACATTAAAGTTTGGAGTTACCTGATAGTTGATGTAAGCAGGAATTGACTTCTGGGTAAAATCAATGTCCTTAGCATACTTGCCGTCACGGCTGAAGTTGATTACGTTATAACCTGTTCTGAAGCTTACGCCACACTCTAAGGTATATGCTACTACCCACTCAAAGCCCTTGGTCTTTAAGTCTTCAGCATTAGCATCACGGAACTTGAAGGTACGATTGTTATAAACTAAACCAGTATAGAAGCCCTGAGCTAAATCACCCCATAAAGCACCTACAGAGTAAGTATTTACTTTATCAAGATCTGTTGCATATACGGCAATGCCATTCTCATTTAAATGATTGTCGTTCTGACCATTGATTAACTCGTAACCAGCACGAATTGATAATGGACCAAAGCCTACATTATCAAAGGTGTAACCTGCTGCAATTGAAGCACCATCGTTAACTGCAACAGTCTTGTGAGCCTTAAAGCCCTGCTCTAACTTGTAAGAATCATTAGCGGTTAAATAACCTAATTTTAAGTCAAAGCCATTTGCTGCAAAAGCGTACTCGATACGACCAGAGTTACGCTCATCATTTGCTGTAATTGCATTACAGCCGTAATCATCAAAAACGTCGGTTACAGACTGAACAAAGTTGATAGCGCCCTTAAAACGACCTGCTTTGAAACCACCAAAGTTCTCGATATCAGCCTGAACGAACTGATCACGACCTTTGATACCGTTACCTACTTTTGAGTTACCATCAGCCATATCCCACTGTGAGTAACCGGTTAATTTAACGATACCAACTTTTGTAGAGCCACCAATACCAAAACGAGCTGAGTTCTGTAAAGTAGAATCACTCTCACCTGCTAATTTGTTAGCACCATTGTAAATTACAGCCTGTACACGACCATCTGCCTTTAATGACACACCATCTTTATCGTAAACTGTTGCTGCATTTGCACAAACTGTTGTAGCTAAAACTGCTAAAGCTAATAATGACTTTTTCATTTTTACTCTCTTAATTTTTTATCTGTGCCCATTGCACGTTGTTTATGTTAAGTAGAGTCTGTTAAATCAAAATGAGCTTATTAAGCTATTTTGTTAAAGTGAAGTTAAGAAATGTAAATTGTAAGAATGGATTAAGAATGGATTAAGAATAGATTGAACGTAGTTTGCAAAATGAAAAGTTTGTGAATTATGTGGTGACGAGGAACAGTCACTGCATTATTTAGAAACAGCATATCACATCCTAGGCAAGAGAAGCTTTTCTGAATAATGTTGAAATTAACAACGTTATTGGAGAAAAGCGATGAGTGCAGCCAAGTGTCAG
>JBNMJE010000128.1:0-4983 GCA_050873645.1 Succinivibrio sp.
AGTAAAGAAGGGTATGCCTAAGTTACAGGATGTTCAGTACTTACCATTCTGCGATATCGGCTATGCAATGAAAGATAACTACATTGTTGTTTGCTCATGCATTGATAACCTCTTAAAGGGTGCATCAGCTCAGGCAGTACAGGTTCTAAATCTGTATTATGGCTTTGATGAGACACAAGGCCTTATCTAAGAGTAAGCATCTTTAAAATTTCTAATCAAATAATGCAGAGACCATTGTTCTCTGCATTATTTAGAAACAGCGTTGACATCCTAGGTAAAGTTCGCTCAGGATAAAACTTATGAATAGAGTCTAAAGGCTATGCTTTTACTAAAGAAATAACCGAGCTTTTTATAATGACAGACTTTTACCATGATTGAAGATAACCATTTAGATAAAGGGCAACCTGAAAATATCGTCATCAAAGGCGCCAGGGTTCATAATCTTAAAAACATTGATATCGATGTTCCATTACATCAGATCGTGGGTATTGCCGGTGTCTCTGGCTCAGGTAAATCGTCATTAGCCTTAGGAGTCATCTATGCTGAAGGTTCCCGTCGTTATTTAGACTCATTATCAACTTATACCCGTCGTCGTATGACCTCAGCTGCTAAAGCTGATGTTGATGAGGTTTTATATGTGCCGGCAGCGCTTGCTTTGCACCAGAGACCAGGTGTTCCTGGTATTCGCAGTACCTTTGGTACAGGAACTGAGCTTTTAAATTCATTGCGTTTAATGTTCTCACGTCTTGCTTCTCATCGCTGTGAGAACTGTGGTCATTATTTAGAGCCAACACTTAATGTGGCAGCAGAAAAAGAAATCATTTGTCCACATTGTCATAAAGCAGTCTATCCACCATCAGCTGAAGAACTTGCTTTTAATTCACAGGGAGCATGTCCTGAGTGCTCAGGCACAGGCTTTGTAAGAACTGTAGATGAATCAACCTTAGTCCCTGATGAGAGTAAAACTATTGATGAAGGTGCGGTGCTACCATGGCAGACCCTGATGTGGTCTTTAATGAAGGATATCGCCCGTGATCTTGGGGTAAGAACTGATGTCCCTTTTAAAGAGCTTACACAAAAAGAGCGCGACATAGTTTTTAATGGCCCTGCCATTAAAAAGCATATGGTCTATCAGAATAAGACTAATGGCGCCTCAGGTGAGATGGACTTTACCTACTTTAATGCAAAGTACACAGTCTTAAATGCCTTATCAAAAGTAAAAGATGAAAAGGGCATGAAGAGAGTTGAAAAGTTCTTACGTGAAGATATCTGTCCAAAATGTCATGGTACCAGATTAAATGACAGAGCGCGTGCTCCTAAAATTAAAGGCATGAGTTTAGATGAGGTCTGCTCGATGACCTTAGATGATGTCATCTTATGGGTAAAGGATGTCCCATCTTCATTACCTCAAGAAATGCACAAAATGGCAGAGAGTATCTGTCAGTCCTTTTTAGAAGTCGCCAGAAGATTGGTTGATCTTGGATTAGGCTATCTTACCTTGGATAGAGCTTCTTCAACCTTATCTACAGGTGAAAGACAGCGCATGCAGCTAGCTCGTGCAGTGCGTAACCGCACTACAGGAGTGTTATATGTTCTGGATGAACCTTCAATTGGACTGCATCCTCAGAACATTAAAGGTCTTAATGATGTAATGCATGATCTCATTTCTGATGGTAACTCCGTACTCTTAGTCGATCATGATACCCAAATTCTAAAAGAAAGTGACTGCATCATTGAAATGGGACCTGTAGCTGGAGCTAAAGGCGGGCATGTTCTAGCAAAAGGCAGTGTCCTGGATATTGAGAAAAACGACAAATCAGTAATAGGTCCTTATTTAAAAGGAGATTATAAATCACGCAGAAGACCTGTGATTAGCGCTGACAGTGAAAACAAAGATAAAGATGCTAAAGTAAACGAAGCTCATGAGAGTTCTACTTTAGAAGAAGCTCACAGTAATTTAATAGCTAAGCTCTTTGAAAAGGGGACTATCTATTTAAAGACAGCTCCAATTCATACTGTAAAAGCTATGGATGTAAAGATACCAAAAGGCAGATTAACAGTTGTCACCGGTGTTTCAGGATCTGGTAAAACTACCTTGGTGTTGGAAAGCTTAATCCCAGCACTTACAGCTTCTATCAATAACACCAAGCTGCCAGAGCATATAAAAGAGGTTAAATGTGAGGGTATATCACAGATAAAGCTCATTGATGCAACACCTATTGGTATCAATGTACGCTCTACTGTAGCCACTTATGCAAATGTTCATGATGAGTTAAGAAAGCTCTTTGCTAAATCCAAAGAAGCTAAAGAGAAAGGCTATAAGGCAGGTGACTTTTCATACAATACAGGTAAACTGCGCTGTCCAGTCTGTGATGGTACAGGTGAAATCACCCTTGATGTGCAGTTTTTACCTGATGTTGAAATTCCTTGCACTAAGTGCCACGGCTCACGTTACTCTAATGAAGCTCATGAAATTCATTACAAAGCCAGAGATGGTAAAGAGTATTCATTACCAGAGCTTATGGATATGGATGTAACAGAGGCTATTGAGGCTTTAAAAGATGTAAAGCTAGTTTCATCCCGTCTAAAAATTCTAGAGTCACTAGGCTTGGGGTATTTAACCTTAGGAGAGCAAACTCCAAGCTTATCAGGAGGTGAAGCCCAAAGATTAAAACTTGCCTCAGAAATAGGTCACAGTCAGGACGATTCTGTCTTTGTCTTTGATGAGCCTACCATCGGTTTACATCCACAGGATGTAGCAACACTATTAGATGTTTTCCAGACTCTAATTGAGAGTGGTGCTACAGTCATAGTAATTGAGCATGATCTTGATGTGATAAGAAATGCTGACTATATCATTGATATGGGGCCTTATGGCGGTATTGCAGGCGGCAGGATTGTAGCTACAGGCACTGTTGATGATATTAAAAACTCAAAAGAGAGTATTACGGGTAAGTTTTTGAATTGATAAGTTCTATTGTCAAAAGATACGAGAGCAATTGACTGATTCAAATATAAGCCAAAAGATCGAATAGCTGAGCACTGTGGACTAGTAACGATAAAATAATTGTTAGATCTTTTGAGAATTTGACAGAAAAATAACTGATATTTGTAGAAAATGTCACTAATAAAGGGGGAAACAGGAGCTTTTCAATATATAATCTAGAAGAAGGTTTGGAAACAATACATATGAAAGATATCAGCTCAACAGCCTCATTTATAAAGTTTTACCTAAATAATTACATTTATGTAGATAAAACAAAATATATTAAAGACCTGATAAAGCTAGAAAGAGTTTTTATCTCCCGTCCGCGTCGTTTTGGTAAATCTCTTACCTTAGATACCATAGCAACTTTATTTGAAACAGGTGTAGAGCCTTACTTTAAAGGAACCTGGATTTATGACAAGTGGACAGAGCCTACCTATCCTGTATTCAGACTGAGTTTCTTGAATTTAGATAATTCCTCAATGGACTTATTCAAAAAACAGCTAAATTCAAAAATTACTGAATTTGCAAATAAAATCAGTGTAAAAGGATATGTCGAAAAAACAGAGCCTGAAGACTCAATCTTAAGTCTGCTTGAAAAACTAGAAGAAGAAACTCGTCAAATCGTTATTCTCATTGATGAGTATGACTATCAGTTAACCTCTAACATCAATAATGATGAACTCTATAAACAATTCCAGCAAAAAATAAAAAGAATTTATGCCAACATCAAAGATAAGTTTGCAATTAAGTTCTTAGGAATTACTGGTGTCACCAGATTAAAAGATGTAGCGATATTTTCAGTAGGTTCTGATATCAGAGATATCACCAACTCAAGTGCCTATTCTCAGATGATAGGCTTTACTCGAGACGAGATTAAAAAGTTCTACATCGATTATTTAAAGTTAGCTGCATCCTATGAGAACAACTGCTCAGTAGATGACGTAACCGACACTCAGATTGAATCTTTGTTAGATAGACTTGCTCAAAACTACGATGGTTACTGCTTTGATGAAGACTATGAAAAGAAAGTTTTTTGTACATGGTCGGTTAATACATTCTTACAGTCAGTTGTTGATAAGAAAAAAGTTCAGTTTGGAGAGTACTGGTACGACAATGGTGGTTTGCCATCAATTCTTGCAAACTATCTGCAGACCCATAAGTTAAATGCGTTGGATTATATTGATAAAGATAAAACAATTAACATTAAAGTAAATGATTTTAAGAATCCAACTTCTTTGACATCTATCAATCAGAATGTCTTAATGTGCCAGACAGGTTATTTAACTTTACGCTCACCTGTATACTCAAAAGGCTTTATGACTTTAGGAATACCAAACAGTGAAGTTTACAATGCACTATTTTCCCTAATGGCACTAAATATCTTTGATGATACAAAGCTTTTGAGTGTTAATGAACAAATTCTTACACAAAGTAAAGATGCAGGTGAAATCTTAGGTTTATTCAATACTGTTCTAAACACAGTTTCATATGATAACTATCCAATCAGTTCTGAGGCAGTAGTTCAGCAATTGCTATATATGTACTTAAAAGGCATTTGTAACTCTGTTACTGCAGAACTACATTCATCAAAAGGTAGAGCCGATCTTGTAATTGAGTCTGATAACAGAAGAATAGTCTTTGAATTTAAGTATGCAGAAAATGAGACTGAAGCTAAGGCAAAGCTTAGTGAAGCTGTAGAGCAGATAAAGACACGAGACTATGGCAACATCCTACCTAAAAAGAATGAGTTGTTAAGAATTGCAACAGTGTTCAATGCTGATCCAAAGGTGAGAGCTTTTACTGAGTATCAGGAAGTTTAAGCTTACAATGAATTTTAAGTGCAAAACTTAACTGAATAATACCTACGTATCCTAAGCGCCACATAAGGCTAATCATGTGGCGCAATAAGTCCTAAGAGCATGAATTAACCTAATACCTGTCATTTTTTTTAATCATGAATTAGCTGTTTAATCCTAAGCGTGATTTTCAAAAGG
>JBNMJE010000129.1:0-4887 GCA_050873645.1 Succinivibrio sp.
AGACAATTAGGAGACAGAGTTATGGATTGCCTGACGATGAATACTTTTTCTTAAAGTTATTTGATGCTTCAAGGCAAAAATGGAATCACAGTTTGGAAAGATCCTCTATGTGATCCCACATTTTTCTGTACTGAACCAAACCTTTTCCTGTTGGAAACTCATTTAAAGGCGCTAGGTAATCTCTTTCAGTTGCAAGGTATGCCATTAAAACTACATAACGCAAGGCACTTTCATTGTTGTACTCAAGAGCTGGTACTTTATCCTCATGAATTTTTGAAAGCAGATTGGCTACTGTTTCTGTATCACGGTTTTCTGTAGCTATCACTACTTGCTCTGAGAGTTTTAAAGCACTTTCAAATTTAGGCCAGTGATTTTCTTTTACAGAATTTAAAAGTTCAACTCTAGTTTCCTCATTAGGAACATAGATAGTTGCATCTGCATCGTTATAACCTAGGTAGCCTAAATGCACCAGATAAATATAGATTACTACTTTGTTTTTGAATTTAAGATCTGCTGTGTTGAAACTTTTAATCTCTGTACGAGGAATTGAAATAGTATCACCAGAGCAGAGTTTGATAATATCGTCTTTGAGTCCTTCAAAATTCTGATTGATAGCATCTTTTACAAGACCATATGCAGATGATTCTGTCCAATAATTACTAAATTTCTTAAGTGTTATCAGTTTTTTGATAGAACTTGGATTATAGATTTCATATGCGCCAACTATATAGCCGTCATACCAGAATTTGGTGGTTTCAAAATCAAGATGGTATTTTTCACACAGTGTCTCTACTTCATTCTCTGTAAAACCATAGTATTGAGAAAAATCTCCAGAACTTAAGATTGTATACTCAATGAAATTGTTTAATGCTGACTGAGTGTTGTACCTTGCAATAGGTAAAATACCTGTCATGTAAACTAATTCAACATAACGTTGAGACCTATTGGCCTTAAACAAATCTCTTAAAAGGTTAATAAAATTCTCATGTAACTTTGAGTTATTTGGGTATTCTCTAAAAACAAAATCCCATTCATCTATAATAAAGATAAATCTCTTTCCTAAGCAACGAATAGCTTCTGGCAAGGAATAATCCTTATCTTTTTCAAAGTACTCAGGATAGGTATCTTTTAATTCTGAAACAACATCAGTATTTAAATTCTCAAGATACTCATTTCCCTTGTTTTTGTTATCAGCAAATTCCATCATATCAAGATAGATAACATCATGCTGATTTAGATGCTTTTCAAAGTCTGGAGAGGACGCTATTTTTAAATCAGAGAACAATGCCTTTGAGTCACAGCCTTTTGAGTAGTAAGCATTAAGCATACTAAGTGTAACACTCTTACCAAAACGTCTTGGTCTTGTGACACAAATAAAACGTTCTTGGGTGTCGATAACCTGATTAGTTAAGGTAATTAGCTCTGACTTATCTACATACTCAGAGTTTCTTACTATTTGAAAATTTAGGTTATCAACATTAATTGACATAAATTTCTCTCTTGAATTGACAAGTTTATTCATGATTTGGCATCTTCTTTATTATAGCAATTAAAATAAATAAGATGCCTATACTCTCATGTGTTTTGAAAGTAATTGCTTAATTAGTGGCAAAAAATGCAATTTTTAAGACGTTAAAAAAATATTTTGAGTATAGGTAAGGGAAAAGCTAAAGATAATTTACCAGATTTTAGATATCGCTCTTTTGGGAGTCTTTCTCATTTTTAAGATTATCATCAAGTTATACTCACTAAAGTGATTTTTGCTATACAGCTCTGCATAGCATTGCACTGTGGCTGGTACTAGATTGCCGTCCGTACTGCTACAGTGTGCCCCCTTTATTAAAAGGGTAACACCTGTGTAATTTCCCTTATTTTAGTGCTTATCTACTGTAGCTAATTGAGCTGTAACTAATCAGATTCTTAGAGTGTAAAATTGCTAAAGTGTAGTTTGCTGTAACAGTGTAATTCACTGCAACAGAGATGGGCATTTTATGGATTTACATGGTGGGCATCATTGGATCTTAGGTGGGCATTTTTGATTTTGCATCATAAGAAAAATATGCCCCTACTGTATTTTTACAGGATCTGATGCTGTGATTTAAAAGTTCTGATTTCTGAGAACCTTATCCACTTTGTTCTTTCCCTCTTTGTTCTTTATTAAGCTTGCAAATAAACTTAAAGTGTTTAAGAATGTAGTCTAAGGCATATCTGTGAGAATTGAATTCTTCTGCAAAAGCTTCATATCCTCTACGGAATGCCTTATCAGTTGGGGATAACAGGGAAAACTCTTAAATAGTCTTATATTCAGGAGAGTAGCATCTTGTATAACTGCCTACTGGATGATGGTCTCTGAACCAAAAGAACTAACTTCTCCAAAAGGTCAGAAATCTCAGCTTTATTTACGTTCTTTTACGTCTATTCACAACAAAGTTATAAGGTATATTTACAGTTATAGTGGACTCATTGTCATGCTACACTGCCTTATTACTCCTTTTTAAGAGCAAATCTTTTTAAGAGCAATACTCGCTTGGTTGTCTTTTTACACTGATGAGATTTCGTTTTAGATGAGATTTAATAGCTGTTCAAAGCATATGGCAAAGAACAGCTATCGCTTAAGATCCTCAGATACTCGATTATCAAAGTTTGTAATCTGAGATTTGTTATTTGAGATTTGTTATTTGAGATTTGTTAGCTATGATCTGATGCAATGCTAAGCTAATTTGTCATCAGATCAAAACACAAATTGTGCGCCCCTAGATTAGGCTAGAGCCAAACCTAACAGATTTACATTAAAGCCTTTTAGTACTTCAAGGTTATCCACAGCCTTATTTAAATCTGAAACATCTAGTTTCTCAACTACGATCACACCATCACAATTAGTGATTTCAGACATAGTCTCATCAGTAATTACTTTAACCTCAACATTATGATTCAAAGCCACATCACGGATGATTGATACGGTGTCTTCAATGGCGTTCTCTGCTAATGATGATGACACAGCAATAGTCTTAGTGCCCTGCACTAAAACTTTCACAAGTTCAGTAAACTTGTCCTTTTCTGCAGTTGATTCCTGTGAATAGCTGCTCTCATGCAGGCAACCTAGCAATCTTAAGTTGTAAAGATCTTTTAAGTAGTTCTTATCTCTTAGTTTGCCTTCAAAGAGGTATTTACTACCATACACACATGATGATATGAAGATACCGCCAAAGAGACCTGCTAAGATAAAGATGATGTACTTTTGAATCTTATATGTGGATAACTCAATGAACTTATCCTCTAATGGAACAGGCTGTACTAATGCTGAAATAGCATCGTTCTTTTGAGTAATCTGTGACTGTAATGATGTGATTAACAGATCTTCAGTGTTCTTTAAGTTCTGAATATCATCACCATTTACAACACCTGATGATACTTTCTTAGACTTGATGATGAACTGGTCGCCCATTTCATCTTTTAACTCGGTTACAAGTTTTGAAACAAAACCTTCTAACACAGCTAAATTCTTTTCATTGTTAGCTTTTACGGTAATATCAATTGTTCTACCGTCATCAGCATTAAGATCAATTAACTCACTTACAGCTTTTAGTGATTGTTTATGAGCAATCCCTAACTGAGCTGATAGCTCGTCTAATTCAGATTGTGAGCTTACTAGTTTTGAAGCTAAACTGATTACCTTTGACTCAGCTGTATTAGAACTGATTGAAGAGTTATTATTACCCTGGGTACTGCCTGAATTTGCAGGAACACTTAAAACAGAACTTGAACCGCTCTTATTACGCTCCTGGATATCGATGAAGTACTCAGATTCATAGTACTCATCAGTATCTAAGGTATATAAAAGTGAGTTCTCAGTATACTCAGTTTCAGTTGAGAGTTTTCTCTCAAGACCTTTAATTTCAGTTAGGATAGACTTTTTCTGATTCTCGTTAGTAGCTTTCTTATTCTCGTAAGCGCTTAATCTTGATTCATAGTCTTCTTTATAAAGCTCGTAGCTTACCTTTACTTTTTGCTTTACTACCCTACCGTCTGGCTGCTTTTCTAATCTTTCAATATCAAAAAGCTTATTGATTTGAGCTAGAGGTAGTTTTGAATAATTAAAGCTGTAGAACTTGTAAGAGAATGCCAGTACTGACAGTACCACACCTGATACAAGCAAAACTTTCCATTTAGAGAGGATAAATTTGAATAGTCGTACAAGATCGATCTCGATCTCTGTATTTTGAGCGTCCATGAACACAACTCCATTGAGGATGGATTATATATAGAGATACACTGCAAAATACAATGAGTTCATGATAATTGTGGATCTTTGCAATTGGCTTAAAAATATCTTTTAAAGTAAGCTTAGCTAAGCTCAATTAAATCTTGTGTTAACAAGCTTTCAATTGAACTTGTAGACAAAATCTTGTAAACAATAAAAGAAGCTTTAAAACCTAAAAGCTGTCATGTTCTGCATGTATTAATACAGTTATCGTTAAAATCTGAGTTGCTTTATTCTACAAAATATCATCATTCCAGTCACGGACTAATTTTAATTATATTGATGACCTTTATGGCTACAGATGTTGAAAGAATAAGTAAAACATCAGCGTCGACTATCAATAAGTGACTATCATCGTTCACAACTTATTATGTATCCTAAGGGATAAAACACTTAATGGCAGTGACTAAAAATAACCTAAGCTTTGTTAAAAGATATACTATTAAGGTACAATCTGATATTCGGTAAAAGATCTTACCTTTGGTTCTGCATTAAAGACAGTTGCAATTCTTAACAGCTCCTTCTTTTTAGGCTCTGTATTACCGTAATCACGAGATTTAATCTGTTCTACAGCCTCAGTAAGTTTTGTCTTTGCTTCAGTTTCATTTTGAGCATACTTCAACTCA
>JBNMJE010000130.1:0-4886 GCA_050873645.1 Succinivibrio sp.
AGGTTGTGGTAAGACCACCCTTTTACGCATGATTGCAGGTCTTGAAATACCTGATGAAGGAGAAATCTATTTAGGCGATAAGTGTGTTTTCTCATCAAAGCAAAAGATCTTTATAAAACCTGAAAAAAGACACTTAGGTTATGTCTTTCAGGACTTTGCTCTATGGCCTCATCTAACTGTTTTTGAGAATGTAGCTTTTGGCTTGCGAGCCTTGAAAAAGAAAAAGAACCTAAAAGAAAAGGTTATGAAGGCTTTAAGAGCAGTTGAACTTGAGGATTTTGCCTTTAGATATCCTGGAAGCCTCTCAGGTGGTCAACAACAACGTGTTGCCTTTGCTAGAGCGATTGTAATTGAACCTGAGTGCATTCTCTTTGATGAGGCGCTCTCAGCTTTAGACAGTTCACTGCGCAAAACCATGCGCACCGAGCTTACAGCTCTTATCTCAAGCTTAGGTATTACCGCTATCTTTGTAACTCACGATCAGACTGAAGCGATGTCAATGAGCCATAAGATTGCTGTATTAAACAAAGGTTCTGTAGAGCAATACGACACTCCTGAGAACATCTATTCAAAACCTGCTACACAGTTTGTAGCCAAGTTTGTAGGTCTTTCAAATTGGATCAGTCAAAACACCATGTTCAGACCTGAAAAGGCAAGTTTAGAAAAACAAGCTGACTGTGTTGATTTTGACTGTCAGGTAACCTCATTAGAGTTTTTAGGCAGCTCTTATGAAGCACACTTTAAACATGGAGAGAGTCACTGGTGTATTCCTACAGAAAAAAACTTACCTGTAGGTCAGAACCTTAAGATCTTTGTAAAGAACGAAAACATTATCAGAGTGTAGGTCTTATAGACAACTTTACTTTAAAAGATTTACACCTTTAAAACGATTTGAACTTTTAGCTTTTAACTTACATAACTTTTAATAACTTTAACTAAGTTAGAAAAAAATAGTTAGGAAAAAAACATGAATAAACTAGTAAAAACCGCTATTGCAGCTTTATTTGCTATCACCATGCAATGTCAGGCTCAGGACCAACTTTCAGGTGAGCTTACCGTGTATATGCCATCCCCTGCTAAACTTGCTGATAAATTAGCTAGTGAATTTAAAAACGACACAGGCGTTGAGGTAAAGGTCTTCCAAGGCACCACAGGTGAAATTCTAGCAAGACTTGAGGCTGAAAAAGCAAATCCTGTAGCAGATGTTGTAATTCTTGCTTCATGGTCTGACGGTCTTTTATTAAAAGAGCAAGGTGTTCTAGAGAGCTATGACCTGCCTTTAAAAGATAAAGTAGTTGACGGCTTTATTGATAAAGACCATGAACTCTTTGGCTCAAGTGCTTCTGCTGTTGGTGTTATTTATAACAAGACTATCATTGACAACTTAAATGCTGACTGGAACGAGTTAGCATCTGACAAATACAAAGATCAAACTGCTATGCCTGATCCTGAGAAATCTGGTGCTTGTAAGGATTTCTTAGCAGGCTTTGTTGCACAAAACGGTATGGATACCTTAGAGAAACTAGCTAAAAACGGTATGGTAATTCCTGGAGCCAACAAAGCTGCACTTGAAGCTGTAACTACTGGTGAGGTTGCAATCTTAGTGGCTGGTGTTGACTACAATGCCTACTCTTCAATGAAAAAAGGTGAGCCTTTAGGCTTTTACTATCCACAGGGTGGCACCATCATCAATCCACGTCCAGCTATGATCTTAAAGACTGCTCCTGATAAGGAAAACGCTAAAGCCTTTGTAAACTTCCTCTTCTCTGATAAAGCACAAAATCTTGTAAAAGATGCTTTCTTAATTCCAGGACGAAAAGACATCAAATCAGATAAGAGAAGCAATCTTGAGGATATTCCTACAATCAAAGCTGATTGGGAAAAGATGACTAAGATAGCGTCAAAAACAGCAGCTGATGTTAACAAGCTCTGCAAATAACATAATTCACAGTTATTGACAGAATATATGTAACTAGACACAACACGCTTAAACGAACTTAACTTTTAATGGATCTTCTAAACTTTTGTAAGAGTAACATCAGAATTATCTCTCTGTATGTTGCTCTTTTTGTTTTAATACTCTTGCCTCTATATTGCGTATTTGAGTATTCAATCTTCTCAGACGGTCACTTTTCATTAGACACAGCAATTAACACTCTCGCTGATAATGAAAACATCACCATGATTGTAAATTCACTGCTGTTAGCTTTTGGTGTAGTAGTTCTAACTACCATTATCTCCACACCATTAGCTTACCTTTTCTCAAGAACCTCTTTTGCAAGGCACAGTATCTTTGATGTCGTATTTTTAGTGCCATTCATGACACCTCCTTATATAGCATCTATGGGCTGGATCTTATTCATGCAAAAAAGAGGTCTTCTAGAACAGCTTTTTCCTGCTACAAAGATCTTTAATCAGTACTTCTTTTCTATCTTTGGCCTAATTGTAGTGATGAGCCTGCATATTTTTCCTTTCATGGTAATGATCTTAAAAAATGCCATGCTCAATATTCCTCAAAGCCTTGAAGAATCTGGAGCTGTATTTGGAGCTTCTTTTACAAAGAGAATTCGTAAGATCTTTTTACCTCTTATTACCAGTAACTATGCTATTGGCGCACTACTTATCTTTGTAAAGACCTTATCTGAGTACGGCACTCCTGCAACCTTAGGTAAAAGAATTGGCTTTGATGTTTTTACAACTCAAATTCATCGCTTTGCCTCCATTGCACCTATTGATTTTGGAAAGGCAGCAACTCTGTCATCAGTACTAATTTCAATCTGTATTGCTCTTTGGTTAATCCAAAACTACCTAAGTAAAAAGCGCACCTATAATCTTGTGGATAATAAAGCCAGTCGCTTTAAGTTAATTGAGCTTAAAGGTTTTGTAAAATACCTCGCATCTGGCTATGTGGGAATTATCATCATCATTTCAATCATAGTGCCTTACTTTTCAATTATCTCAACATCTCTGATTAAACTGCGAGGCTTCGGTTTGAGAGCTGGCAATTTTACCTTTGATAACTACCTTGACCTCTTTTATGAATCAGATAAAGGAATATCAGCTCTTGTAAACAGCTTTGTAATCTCTGTTTTTGCAGCTGTAGTTTGTGCTATTTTGGGAACCTTTATCGTCATGACTATAAGGTCTAGTACCTTTAAATATAAAAAGAGTCTTGAGGCCATAAGCTTAATTCCACAGATGTTACCAGAAATTGTAATCGTCAT
Source organism: Succinivibrio sp. (assembly GCA_050873645.1). GTDB lineage: Bacteria > Pseudomonadota > Gammaproteobacteria > Enterobacterales > Succinivibrionaceae > Succinivibrio. The sequence continues at coordinate 3,225 of JBNMJE010000130.1, forward strand.
CGGCATCATGCTGTTTTATAACAGCATCTATCAATATTTCCCTGTCTATAACACCTTATGGATCATCGCTATTGCCTACATCATACAGTTCTTACCATTTACGGTGCAGTATGTAACCTCAGCCTCCAATCAGGTATCAGAGAATCTTATAAACGCAGGCTACGTCTTTGGTGGCAGTAAGTTATTCACCTTCGTAAGAATTACCTTACCGTTAATCTTAACAGGAGTAATTGCAGGATTTATGATGACCTTTATCATAGGACTAAGAGAACTTGTAACTCCATCTTTGATTGCACCTCCTAATACTTTAGTAGTTTCAACTTTCATCATGCGTGAATTTGAACAAGGTTCTGTATCATCAGGTATGGCGATGGCTGTAATCTGTGTCTTAGTTACCACTACAGCTTTAATTGCCCTAAAGCTACTGGTTACTAGTAAGCTTAAAAAGAAAGTCTGATAAAAGGCATGACACCTTCAATTTTTACTTTTTGCTATGTTTACTGTGTTAATAGTTTAAAGAGCAAAGAAGTAAAATAATCTTTGAAGGTGTCATGATGTCTTAATAGAGTGCAATTAAGACTCACTTAGGCTCATTACAAGAAAATCCTACCTTTTATAGGAAATATCATTTTAAAAACTACAAACTTAGTGCTCTTTTTTATACAATATCGTCTAGGAGGAGTCACTATGTTCAAAGCTTTAAAAAACTCTGTTCGATCATTAGCTATTTGCTCTTTAGCAGTTGTAGGCTCACTATCTCAGGCATATGCTGCAGATGCTAAAGACACTACACAAATTACCTCAGAAAAGACTTTAAATGTAGGTTGTGAAGGTGCTTTTGCTCCTTTTACCTATATTGACAATCAAGGCAATATCACCGGTTTTGATATCGACTTAATCAAAGCTATTGGTAAAGATCTTGGTTATAACGTAAAGATCAATGTTATGCCATTTGACGGCTTAATTCCTTCATTGATGACAGGTAACATTGACCTTATCATTTCAGGTTTCACCATTTCTGAAGAAAGAGCTAAAAAGGTAGACTTTTCAGATCCATACTACTTATGCGGTATGAGCTACGTTATCGAAAAGAAGAATGCAGAGAAATACGATACCTACGAGAAGTTAGATGGTCACCCAATCTGCACTCAGTTAGCAGCAACTGGAACTAACTTCACTCAGAAATTCTTACAGAAATCAAAAGATAAGATCTTTAACACTCCTCCTGAGACCTATATTGAGTTAGGTAATGGCAGTTGCTTAGCAGCTATCCATGATAAGCCTGTTAATGACTTCTTCTTAACTAAAGATACTTCTGGCAAATTTACTTCTATTGAAATTAAGAAGCATATTGATAAAGAGTATTACGGTATTGCTGTTCAAAAAGGCAACCAAAAACTTTTAGATGAAATTAACAAAGGTCTAAAAGCAGTTGAAGAAAACGGTGTCTTTGAAAAGATCAGCATGGACTGGTTTGGTAATAACATCCTAGATTCACTAAAAGAATCAGAAGAGACCAACTAACTGACATTGAGCAGTAAAACTTCTGAATAAACTTTTCCAGATCTTTTCTGCTCATGTTTTAAACAGCAGACGCTATATAAGGTCGATATGTGTCACTTACATAGTATCTGCACCATTCTTCTCCCATAGATAACAGTA
>JBNMJE010000131.1:0-4756 GCA_050873645.1 Succinivibrio sp.
ATTCCAATATAGATTATCTTATTCATAAGTGACCTTCCTAATGTATGCGGTAAATCCGTTTCTGTTAAATTTTTAACATCTACAGTTTACACGGTAAATCCACGAATTTACATTCGCGGAGGTCACTTCATATTGTCTATCTCAGAAATTAAAGTAGCTATTCTTGCAGAAACCTTATCCGCTTCCTCAGTCCTGTCTGAAGTACTATGTGACGTTTTTTCGTTATAGTGTTGTTGCAAAAGTGAATTTGCTTCTTCAAACGAAATCTCTCCTTCAATATTACGAAGAGCGATGCTCAGCAAATATTCTGATATTTTAAGACCGTCAACAGTCTGTAAGCCAATAGCAGTATGCCATGCATAGACTTTATATCTTTTCTCTGGTTCGAATTCTTTAATGTATTCTTCAAAAGGATCTTTATTCAATCTGTTTCTCCGTGAGATTTCATACTATAGAGGTTAACTTACTTTGATAGCAACACCACAGTCTCCACGTGTGAAGAATAAGGAAACATATCAAAACCTTGAACTTCTTCTACAACAAAGCCACTGTCTTTTAAAGTCTTTAAATCGCGCTCAAGCGCCTTTAATGAGCAGAAGATATAAGCAAGTTTAATTGGTGTGTTTAATCGTGAAATAGCTTTACAAGCATCATCACCAATACCAACTCTTGAAGGGTCACAGATAATTGAGGATATATCTTTTGCTTTTACTAAAGAGTTAATAACTTCTCTTATATCCCCCACGATAAACTCAGTATTCTCAATGTGGTTATGCTTTGCATTCTCAATGGCAGCTTTAATAGATTCAGGCACAATCTCCACACCAATGACATTTTTAAAGTTCTTTGATAAAGGTAAGGTCATGGTGCCTACACCACAGCATAGATCTAAAGCTGTTTTGTCTTTATCCTCACCACAAAAAGACACAGCCTTTTCATACATCTTTTGCGCTACAGGATAATTTACCTGTAAAAAGGTATAAGGTCCTGCTTTATAGTTAAAACCACAAAGATCTAGAAAAATCTCAGCTTTGCCTGAGATTAGGCTCATCTTCTCTGACAGGATCTTATTGGAATTAGCCTCATTCACATTAAGATAAAGTGAATCAACTTTATCTTTAAACTTTGTTTTTAGCCTGTCTATAAAGTTGTCACTTGGCTTTTTAGATAGGACTAAAACTGCCATTTTCTCTTTTATGGTGTCACGTAACAGCAGTGAGCGTAATAGACCTTGTTGAGTATTCTCATCATAAACACTAATACTCTCATCTGTGAAAAACTCACAAAGATCATTTGCAAACTCAGAGAACCAGTGAGGCTCTAATGAGCAGTTATCAACAGCAATAACCTCATGAGAATGAACTTTATAAAAGCCATTTACAATTCTGTTATCCTGTTTTGCAAAGTAACGAATGCTCTTGTAACGGGATGGCTTTGAAAGATCTGCTTTTTCAATTGGTCTTAGATTACAGTTGTCGCATCCTGCCTTTTTTAAAGCATGAGCAATCATTTGCTGTTTACGCTTTAAGGTCCCTTCATAGCTGATAGGACCAAATGACATCACAGACTGTAGTGATACATCTTTGTAGTCAACTCTGTCAGGTGATGCTTTAACGATCTTAAATACAAGACCAGGGCGTCTTTTAGAGCCATTAGAAAAAGGCTCTTCAATCTTAGCTAAGACAGTCTCACCATCAATTACACCTTCTAAATAGATCTCGTAGTTCTCATAATGAGCAATACCCTGACCTTTGTCATTTAACTTTTCAACATAAAGTTCTACAGGATCTTTATATTCTGTAAAGGGTATCTGTTTTATCTTTTTAGGCATGGGTAAGTACTATCCTTAAGATCTTGTTTTTATAAAAGCTAATTTATTCATGATTTTTTACTCATGAGTTTTTTTTTACATGAGCTTTTACTAAGGCCTTTGATGATTATTTTTAGCGTTGTCTCTGTATTTTTTCTAAGTTTACACTAAGATTGAATGCATAAGATTATACATATACAAAGTTTAAAACAAAAAGGATCATCCTATGAGTAAGAATTCAATTCTAATTGGATATACTTGTCTTGGAATGTTATGTGCAGCTACTTTAAATGCCTGCACCAATCCAGTTTCAGAAGCTGGTACTGTAAACACCTATTATGAAGGTACCATTACCGGTATTGAAGTAATTGATATTGCCAATAAAAAGAACGATGACACCTCAAATACCCTCTTAGGTGCTGTAGGTGGCGCTATTATTGGTAACTTAATCAATAAAAAGAGCTCAGGTACTATTGTAGGCGCAGGTTTAGGTGCGCTAGCAGCAGGTTCTGCTTCTAAATACCTCGATCGTCATGATGGCGTAAGATTAACCATTGATTCAGACAATGGTCCATTGATTGTCGATATGCCATTCTCATGCAAATATGCTGTAGGCAAAAAGGTACGTCTAATCTCAGGCAGCTCTCAAGGATCTGTCATGGTTAAACAGAACGGTCGTTATGTAACTGCAACTGAAGACAGTTATACTAAGTGTCCTGCTGTTTATAACTCAATTAAGAATGATTAGTCTTTTTAGGAAGGATTAAGTGGTGGCCCATTCCTGACTTGAACAGGAGACCAAACGATTATGAGTCGTCTGCTCTAACCAACTGAGCTAATGGGCCGTTGTTCGAGGGGTTATTGTACAGATTAACCCCTCATCCGTCAAGATTTCAAGTCCTTACTCAAAATCTCCTTTTGGATTTGTGTGTACTCTGATAAAGCATCCATCTTACCCTGACTCATCTCCACACTAAGGATCTTGGCTCTATCTTTTAAAGGCTTGGTGATAACCTCACTTAAGATATCTGCAAAATACTCAATTCTGTCAACATAAGGGATCTCGCGTATCTCTCCACCTGACTCAAAGGTAAGATTCAGTGGCGCACTGATTAACAGTCTTACAATCTTTTCATAAGGTGTCTGACGTGTCTGCTCAATGAATTTAGCAGGAGTTATGTCAGGTGTTGCTGCAATGATCTTTAAAAGACCTTCTAACTCCTCAGCGCCCTTTACGCCTAATCGTTTACACAAAGCTACAAACTCATCTAGAGCAAATTCTCTTTGTACATTCGAGACCACTGTAGGCTGCTGAATAATAAAGGCCATGAGCTTTCTCATAGGAGTCTTAAAGAAATCTCTTGAAACCTCATTTTTAGCAATCTGCTCCTGCTCTTTTTTCTCCTGAGCTACATAAGCACGAGGCTGTTCTACATGAGTTTGCTTTAGCATGTCATAAAGCTGATTCTCAGAGATACCTGATGGCTTTGAGAGTAGTTTTAAAGCTACAGACTGCAATGATACTAAAGGAATCGCTTTAATGAGTTTTACTGTATCAGAGATAAAGTTAGACAGCGCATTAGGATCTTTTAAGTCATAGCTTTGAGACTTGTGCACAATTAAAAATTCTGGATAGCTCATAGCTTCATCTAAGAACTTTACAAAGGCACCTAAGCCCTGTTCTCTTACTAAAGAGTCAGGATCATGCTCTGGAGGTAAGAAAGCAAAGCGAATTTCCTTACCATCCTGCAAGATTGGAGTTACAGTCTCTAAGGCATGCCAAGCAGCATGACGACCTGCGCTATCACCGTCATAGCAGCACACTACTTTATCTGTGTAGCGGAACATCTCTTTAATCTGCTCTGGAGTTGTAGCAGTGCCCAATGAAGCTACAGCATAGCTACAACCTGCCTGACGCACTGAGATCACATCCATATAACCTTCGACCACCACAATACGAGGAGGACGATTGTTGTTAGCTTTTAAAACCTCATATAGGCCAAATAGCTCGTTACGCTTACGGTAAATAGGAGTTTCTTTGGTGTTCATATACTTAGGCTTGTCATCGCCCATGGTTCTACCACCAAAGCTGATAATTCTGCCACGTCTGTCAAAGATAGGGATCATGACGCGGTTACGGTACATAGAGTGCACACCATAGTCATTGCGCACTAACATACCTAAGTCAATTAACTTTTGCTCAGTCTTTGGATCCTGACATAATCTTTCCTGCAAAAAATGAGGATTTTTAGGCGCAAAACCCAATCGGCACTTTAAGATAGTGTCTCGAGACAAAACTCGATTTTTAGTAAAGTACTCTAAGCCTTGAGCACCTTCAGGTGAGTTTAAAACCTGTGTATATAAGGTTGCACATCTGTCCATGAGGTCGTAATACTCTTTTTGCAGATCAACCTCATCTTTAGAACGGACATTAGTAGTGTCATATTCAACAGTCAGACCTGCGTTTTGAGCAATCTCCTCAACTGCTTCAGGGAAACTCAGGTTCTTTAACTTCATAATAAAATCTATGACGTTACCATGCTCTTTACAGCCAAAGCAGTAAAACATCTGCTTTGCTGGAGTGACACTAAATGATGGTGTCTTCTCATGATGAAACGGACAGCAACAAGTATAGTTTGCGCCTGACTTTTTTAAAGTTACATACTGACCTATAACCTTTTCAATGGGTACATTAGGCAGTAACTTCTCGGTAATAAAACTTTTCTTAATAAACGGCATAGCAAACTCTTAGTGATTTCTCTTAATACTGTTCAAAGCTCTGTCTTATAGCAGTATATTACTTAACTATATGGTGACAAGGAGCATGTCAACATCTTTTTGAATTATTTTTGTCGCCATATTATTTCTGACATTTTTTGCTAACTACTTTATTATAAAGGAATTACATCATTTCTTATCAGGTTATTTTGGGTAAAAAATAATTAG
>JBNMJE010000132.1:0-4722 GCA_050873645.1 Succinivibrio sp.
AATGGTGTTATGGATATGAAGAGTTTCTTATGTACTCCAGAGCTAATTGACAGATCAAACATCAATAAACTTCTTTAATTTAAATCTAAAAGCTCTAGTCATACCGATCTTCATTTCAGGATTAGAGCTTATTCTTCTCTTTTTTTGCTAATCTTCTTATATTCCTTTCAGTTTTCTCTTGTTTACTACATTAAACATTTATAGAACTTACGAATATCTTTATATAAATTTGAGAACTAAATTACAAAAATATTTTAATAAATACGATATAAAAGCTAATATAAGCTAATTACATCTCATTATTAAAAGCTAATAAAATTCATCGTTCAAGAAAATATTTAAGAAATAAATATTTGCTTTTATCTATATGTAGAAGGAGATTTTGATGTAATTTAATAAAGCTTTGGCTATGTCTTTGTTCTCACTATTTATAACATCACAAGCTAATGCATTTACAGTTGGCGTTGCAATGCCTACTCAAGACGAAGGCCGTTGGTATAAAGAAGGCTTTGGTGTTGAGCACATGCTACAAAAAAGTGGCTTTAACGTCGAGCTTTTCTTTGGCGGAGATATTGACGTTGAGTTACAGCAAAGACAGGTTGAAAGACTGTCCAAAAGCAACATCGATGCTTTAGTGATAGGGTCAATTGATGGTAATGCTTTAACTCAAGTCTTAAAAATCACAAAGAGTAAAAGAATTCCAGTTATAAGCTATGACAGACTGATTACAGGAACAGATGCTGTAACCTACTATGCAACTTTTGATAACGGTAAAGTAGGTCAAATACAAGGTCAGTTTTTAATTGACAAGCTAAAGCCTACCGTTGAACATCCTAAGAATATCGAGATCTTCCACGGATCTTTAGATGATAACAATGCTGTGTTCTTCTATGGTGAAGCCATGAAGATCTTACAGCCTTTCATCGATAGTGGTGCTTTAGTTGTAAAGTCTGGTCAAATTAAGCCTGAGGATACTGAAATCCATGCTTGGAGAACTGATCTTGCAAGTAAGAGAATGGATGATCTTATCGATAAAATTGGCTATGGTCCTGATGGAGAGAAATTAGACGGTATTCTGTCACCAGCTGACTGTATCAGTACTGGCATTATCTTTACCCTAAAGAAGCGTGGCTATACGACAGATAATATTCCTGTAATTACAGGACAGGACTCAACTAAAGAAGCTTTGCAGAATATTCAACAAGGTTATCAGGCAATGACCATTTTTAAAGATGGAAAAGAGCTACAGAAGGCTGTAGTCGAGATGATTAAAGCCATAAGTGAAGGTAAAGAAGCTCCAGTAAATGACACTACTACCTATAACAATGGTGTAATGGATATGAAGAGTTTCTTATGTAAGCCTGAACTTATTGATAACTCAAATATTAGCAAGCTACTTTAATTGATTCTCAATTAACTTTTCAATCTGATACGCCTTACCAAAGGTAGGGCGTATTGAACACCTTAATACACAATTTCCTTAGCTTATATTTATTGTAAATTTATTTACGGACTTGCGAATTATAGAGAGTTAGTTTGCGAATTTTGTGACGTGTTTCTCTTTAATAAAATATACAAATATCCCTTACTATAGCGAATTATGTGATCTTAATGACATAATTAAACTAATTTTACGTAAACGTTTACGATTTCTTTGCAAAAAATTAAATTCTGCATTATAAATATAGACAGATAAAAACTTAGAGGGGATGTAAAAAAACAAACTCTAAGTAGTAACAATAATCAAGTTTTACCTTTAAGGAGAACAACATGCTACCTAATATTCCTACAGTTAATCTTGGCGTTATCGCTGTATCAAGAGACTGTTTCATCAGATCATTATCAGAGCGTCGTCGCGCCGCAGTTGTAAAAGCTTGCGCAGCTGCTGGTATCAATGTAAACGAAATCAAAGTAACAGTTGAAAATGAGAATGATGCTGTTAAAGCTGTAGAGGAAGCAAAGCAGGCAGGTTGCAATGCTTTAGTTGTTTTCTTAGGTAACTTCGGTCCTGAAACTCCTGAAACCTTAATTAAGAAATTCTTTGATGGTCCTTGCATGTTCGTAGCAGCAGCTGAAGAGACTGGTAAAGACTTAGTTGACGGTCGTGGTGATGCATACTGCGGTATGTTAAATTGCTCATACAACTTAGGTTTACGTAAGCTAAAGGGCTTTATCCCAGAGTATCCAGTAGGTACTGCTGAAGATATCGCTTCGATGGTAAAGGATTTCGTACCAGTTGCTCGCACCTTAATCGGTTTATCATCATTAAAGATCATTACCTTCGGACCTCGTCCTCAGGACTTCTTTGCATGTAACGCTCCTATTAAGGGCTTATATGACATTGGTGTTGAGATCGAGGAAAACTCAGAGTTAGATTTATTAGTAGCATATCGTAAGCATGCAGGTGATCCTCGTATTAAGGACATTGCAGCAGATATGGCTAAAGAGCTAGGCGCTGGTAACACCTATCCTGATATGTTAGAGCGTATGGCTCAGTTCGAGCTTACCTTAACAGATTGGGCAGAGCAGCATAAAGGCGCTCGTAAGTATGTAGTATTTGCTGACAAGTGCTGGCCAGCATTCCCTGAGGAATTCGGTTTCGAGCCTTGCTATGTAAACTCACGCTTAGCATCACGTGGTATGCCTGTAGCTTGTGAGGTTGATATCTTCGGTGCTCTATCAGAGTACATCGGTGCATGCGTAACTTATGATGCAGTAACCTTACTTGATATCAACAACTCAGTACCAGCAGATTTATTTGCTGAAGACATCAAGCCTAAGTTCCCTCAGTACAAGTTAACTGATACTTTCATGGGCTTCCACTGTGGTAATACTCCATTATGCAAGCTAACTGATACTACAAGCTGCAATATGAAGTTAGGTAAGATCAATTACCAGATCATTCAGCACCGTCTGTTAGAGCCAGCAGGTTCACAGCCAGACTTTACTCGTGGTACCTTAGAGGGTGATTTAACTGCAGGTCCTATTACATTCTTTAGATTACAGACTACACCTGATACCAAGTTACAGGCATATGTAGCTGAAGGTGAGGTTCTACCAGTAGGTACTCGTTCATTCGGTGGTATTGGTATCTTCGCAATCCCTGAGATGGGCCGTTTCTACCGTCATGTTTTAATTGAGAAGCGTTATCCACACCATGGTGCTGTTGCATTCAGCCATGTTGGTAAGGCTCTATTCAATGTATTCAGCATGTTAGGCATTGAGACTATCAACTACAATCAGCCTGCAGGCGTTCTGTATCCAACAGAGAACCCATTTGCTTAATAATCTTTGTTAACATTATTGCCAGAGCGTATGCTCTGGCTTTTTTTATTCGCGATAGTTATATTTGAATTTCCAAAAATTTAATTTAAAAAAAACGAAATATAATTTTTATATGACAAATACTGCAATTCACTATATAATTGAGGAAGAGATGTTTTAGGATAAGCCAATATGAAAGCAATTTGTCAAACAGGAACTTTTGAAACTTTTAGCAAGTACAATGCGATCTATGTAGATAAAACTGAGCTTATCTATAGTTTGGTCTCTCTTCCTAACCGTATTTTCATCTCACGTCCTCGCCGTTTTGGTAAATCTCTTACCTTAGATACTATTGCAACCTTATTTGAAAAGGGAGTTGAACCTTACTTTAAAGGTACATGGATATATGACAAATGGAAGGATACTACTTATCCTGTTTTAAGATTAAATCTTGTGGCATATCCTAAAAATAGTGTTGATGAGTTCAAAAGACTGCTAGTTAAAGACATCACAGCTTTTGCAAAAAAACATAATGTAGAAAATTATGTTGAAGATATATCACCAAGTGCATCAATCAAAAGTCTGTTGGACGCATTGAAAGATGTTGAAAGAAGCATTGTTATTATAATTGATGAATATGACTGCCAAATGACGGCAAATATCAATAATTCAGACTTATACAATGAATTTAAAGAGAACCTAAGAGATTTCTATGGAGCTATTAAAGATCAGTTTGCTGTAAGGTTTTTAGGTATTACAGGTGTTACCAGATTAAAAGATGTCTCCATTTTCTCTGTTGGTTCTGATATCAAAGATATTACTAATTACAGTCCTTATTCTCAAATGATTGGCTTTACCCGAGACGAGATTAAAAAGTACTACATTGATTATTTAAAGCTTGCAACATCCTATGAGAATAACTGCTCTGTAGATGAGGTAACCGATGACAAGCTAGAGTCTATGTTAGATATGATGGCTCAGAACTATGATGGCTACTGCTTTGATGAAGACTATGAAAAGAAAGTATTCTGCACATGGTCAGTGAATACATTTTTTCAAACAATGATAGAAAAGAAAAAAGTTCAGTTTGGAGAGTACTGGTACGACAATGGCGGATTGCCATCTATCCTAGTTAACTACTTAAAAACACACGAACTAAATATTTTTGACTACTTAGACAAAGATAAGTTCTTAAAAGTATCCTCTGATGATTTTAAGAACCCAACAGCTTTAACCTCAATGAATCAGAATGTATTGATGTGTCAAACAGGATATCTAACTTTACGTTCTAACTTAAAGTACTCAGAAATGTTATTGGGTATTCCAAATGGCGAAATCTATAAAGCTTTAACTTCACTTTTAGCAGCTAAATTCTTTGAAGGAAAAATTAAAGTATTTAATGGAAAAGGTATTAACATCATAGAAGAAGGCTCAATTGAGGATATTGCTTCTTTATTA
>JBNMJE010000133.1:0-4682 GCA_050873645.1 Succinivibrio sp.
ATGATGCATAAGAACTTAATCTTTTTGCCGCCTTTTTCTTTAATCATATCTACAGCATCAACAGCTGAACCACCAGTTGCTAACATAGGATCTAAGATCACACAGGTTCTCTCTTCAAGGTTCTGTGGTAACTTGCAGTAGTAAGGAACTGGTTTGTGAGTTACCTCATCACGGTACATACCAATGTGACCGATTCTAGCTGAAGGTACTAAAGCATCAAGACCTGGTACCATACCTAAACCTGCTCTTAGAACAGGGATAATAGCAAGCTTTAAACCATCTAACATTGGAGTCATGCACTTCTCTAATGGAGTCTCAACTTCAACTTCCTTTAAAGGTAAATCGCTTAATGCTTCATAAGCCTCTAGCATAGCGATTTCTTCAATTAAAGTACGGAACTTATTAGTAGAAGCTTCTTTATCTCTTAATAAAGAGATCTTGTGCTTGATAAGAGGGTGCTTGAAGATTGTAATGTTAGGCTGTTTTGTAAAATCCATTCTATTTATCCTTTTTCTATCAACTAAATCTACTTAATTTTCTATAAAATTACTTTCAATATAAGAACAGACACTGTCTGTTCTTTTAACTTACAAGGCTATGCCTTGTGGTTGATCTCCTTTTCGATGGCGTTCTCATCGAAAACGTATTTGTTACCAGGTAATACTGCATTTAAAACAATACCTGCAATTGCTGCAATAGCAAGTGAGGTTAAGGTTACAGAAGTACCAAATACTGAGAAAGTTAAACCGTCTTTAAAGCCTAAGCCTGACACGAAGATCACTGCTGCAATGATGAGGTTTCTTGACTTAGATAAGTCAACTTTATTCTCAACGATGTTTCTTACACCAATAGCTGAAATCATACCGTAGAGGATAAAGGAAATACCACCGATGATAGCTGTAGGCATGGTTGAAATGATTGCTGAGAATTTAGGTACAACTGAAAGAATGATAGCTAGTAAGGCTGCCATTCTTACAACCTTAGGCTCATAAACTTTAGACATTGCTAAAACACCGATGTTCTCACCGTAGGTAGTATTAGCAGGACCTCCAATGAAGCCAGCAAAGGCGGTTGCAAGACCATCACCTAATAAGGTTCTGTTAAGACCAGGCTTTGCAATAAAGTTCTTACCCACAGTTGCAGAGATTGCTGACATATCACCGATGTGCTCCATCATGGTAGCAGCTGCAATTGGTGCCATAACTAAGATAGCGGTTAAATCAAACTTGCACATCTGGAAAGGTGGCAGACCTACCCATGAAGCACTTGATATTGAAGCATAGTTAATAATTGCTGAGCCATCAGTATTAGTAAAGCCAGCTATATCCAAGATTAAAGCTACGATGTAGAGTAATACCACGCCCATTAAAATGGGGATGAGCTTTAACATGCCTCGTCCCCAAATATTAAATACGATAACGGTTAGAATTGCAGCTAAGGCTAATGGCCAGTTAACAGCAGAATTTGAAATAGCAACAGGAGCTAATGACAGACCAATACAAACAATCATTGGTCCTGTAACAACAGGAGGTAGGAATCTCATCACTTTGGCAATACCTACTAATTTAATAATAGCTGCCATCACAAGATAAACTAAACCTGCGACAACCACACCACCACAGGCATAGGCTGCTTTATCATTAACAGTCATGGTTGCATACATGCCAGTGTTAAAGTTTGCAATAGTATAGAATCCGCCTAAGAAAGCAAATGATGATCCTAAAAAGGCAGGAACCTGTAACTTAGTGCACAGGTGGAAGATTAAAGTACCAGCACCTGCGCAGAATAAAGTAACAGAAACTGTAAGACCAGAGGTTAATTCTTCACCTGTAGCATCTTTAAAAAAGCCCATAACTAGGATTGGCACTAAGATAGTAGCACCGAACATAGCAAACATATGCTGAACAGCTAAAATCAGCATCTTCTTTTTATTGAGCACAAGTGGAGTTTCAATAGTATTGTCTGTGTTATTCATAAAGTTGTCTTTTAGGTAAGGTTGTAGAGTAGCTGTATTCATACAGCATCTTATAACTGCTTTAAAAGCACAAAGCCGCAATCTTATCAGAGTAAGCTAATCTTGACTAGAAAATAAGAATGTCTAAAGTCATTTTGTATATGTAAATAGTCAAATAGGTAAGTAGACTAACAGTAAGATGCTACTAAGGTCTTACCACTCTAACTATTACCGAACTTAACTCAATAAGCAAGCCTCTTTTAAATCAGTCAGAAGAATTTTACATCAAAATAAAGGGGGCAAACTTTCTAAATATAAGCGGTTTTTAGATTAAAGATTAAGATCACAGATTGGGTACTTGTAAATAGATCTTGCACTAAAGAAGTATTCAATCACCTCTCCAAAAAGTCACAGCTAAAGCTCAAAAAAATGAAAAATCAAAAAACACAAGCATAATTTTCTTTTCTTAACTGTGCTTTTATAAAAATCAAAGTCCTTATATTTCAAAATATTAAATATGAAAGGTTCGAATTTAATTTTGAGCTTTTTTACAAAAACTACCGGAATTAAATTCGGTAGTAAATTTCTTGTATATACAAGTGTATATGCAGATGTATATACAAAATGTAATACATATTTAGTCAATCAAGAATGGTATAAATTTGTTCAATTAAGATGAATATATTTATATATTATTATTATGTATAATTCATTAAACATAAAATTATTCAGAATTAAGAATAATCGTTTAGAAAGGCTCGATTTACAGCTTTTAAATCAAATAAGCATAAGGAGAAAATGATGGAAAACAAAGATGATAATCTAAGATCGATTGATGATCTTCCCTCAGATGAATTAAAAGAGCTTACTGTAGAGTATGAGCAAGGAGAAATAAGGGTAGATGATCTTTTAAAAAAAGTATCGAATTACTGGTTTACAGGTAAGTAAACTTAAAGCTCATCTTCCAAATATCTATACCGACAAGATGTGTCCTTATTGTAATGTAAATACGTACAGAAAGCCTGAGCGTTATGTCGCTAAACACGCTGTGCCTGTAGTCTATTGTCCAAAATGTGGGCATAAAGAAGATGGTTTAAGGAATAAATTTTTAAGATGTCGCTGCCCAAAATGTACAGCTTTAAGGCTAGATCAAAGGGAAAAGGAAGAGCGCGAAAATGCTGAAAAGATTAGGCAGTTTGTTGAATTTCATCAAAATGTAGAAATTGATCGTTCCATAGAATTTAGCTCACTATCTTTTAAAGAAAAGCTTACCGTCAGTACCTACTGTAACTACGTTACGTTTCTTGATGATGATGGAACTTTTATCATCACAAAATCAAGGAGTGCTAACGACGAGATCTCTCCTAACTCTATGCTCAAAGATGTTTTAACATCGTTGCTCAGAAAGAAAGTAATCATTGAAAATCCAAACATTAAAGAAAGTGATTGTTACGTTGAAAATGGTGAGGTTTGTTGTAATGCTCACACTTACATCATGGCTTTAAAAGATCTCTCAGATCCTCTTACCTTCAAAGACAATTTGAAAAAGATAGCCTCGTGTGAGTATGCATTGTCTGCATCAACAGAAGATGTTTTAGATTTTTGGAAAGATCTTGATTTTCACGAGTGTGTAGAACATCTTCAGTTCTATATAAGGCCATTAGATGATGAATACTCACCATCAAAAGCTACAAGCCTGGTCATAGAATCTCTTTTAGAAAAGTTCCCTCCTTCAATAGTCTGCTGTCTTCTTTGGTCTTGTTGCACTAGAGCACTTGGTGATTATGACAGAGGTCTGATTTCAATGTTATATGCTAGAAACAAAGCAATCTCATGGATAGGCTATAAAGCACAAGAGCTGTTAGCTGGTGAAAGAACATATAGACCTTCAAGAAGAGAGTCATCTTTGCAACAATCAATAATAAGCGTACTGTTTTTCAAGAAGGTGCTTAAATTAGTTGATGATGGCTTTAATACTATTCCTTCATTGTCTTATTTTGATTGCCTTGAAGATGATAGTAAATCACAACTAGGTCACAATGATACTGCAGCCTTAGATTAGAAAAAGTAGAGCCTGTTTGCAGAGATTAATTTGAAAACAGGCTTTAATTGAATGTTGAGTTTGAGTTTTCTGATCTTATAGAGCAAGCTTATTTTTAACTTGTTAAGATACATGTAATTCATTACTTAACGGATCTGTATTGAGCAGCTGTGTTTATCAAAGATAATGCAAATAGCATAGCACTGCCTGTAACAACCTGAACCTCAGGGTAAGCATCACTATGCTCATATCCATTAGTACCTAGCATATTAAGTCCATCTGCAGGTTCTAAAAATCCAATCTCTCCATAGAGTGATTCAATTTGATCTTTTATAACAGAGAATTCAGTTACCAGAATTCAGTTACCTCCGGTATAGGCTTAAAGTAACCTGTTTTATTATTACCTGTTAAGTATCTGTAACCGAGGTTAGTCCAAATCTTAAGTTCGTTATCAGACATGACGTAGTATCTGAACTGATCCTTGGTATTTAAGTAGGCAGCACCAAAGTATTTAACCTCTTTTACAATGCTGTTCTTCCCAATGGTCGGAAACCGCGCCTAAGATCGGTCTAGTAGCGCACTTTAACTTGAGTCTAGTAGCGCGGTTTAACTTCGGTCTATCAGCGCGGTTTAACTTCGGTCTTATAGCCTAAAAAAGCTTACCTTTTCGAAGCTCCAGTCAATATG
>JBNMJE010000134.1:0-4662 GCA_050873645.1 Succinivibrio sp.
AGCAAGTATATTGAGAACATCGCTGTCCCTAACATGATCAAATATGCTAGAAAACCTCACGGCGACAAGGCTGTGAATTGAGATTACACAAAATGAAACTTAGAGCTCTGAACTAGTAGACAGTACGTGAAAAACTTGGGTATGTTCTTATGACACATGAAATACAAAACTACAAAGACAATAAAACCGTAGTTTTTTATTTTCTTAAAGTTTTTTATGGGAAATCAAGAAATTAGAAAGGATGAAGTGGTGCTGGCAGTAGGGCTTGAACCCACGACCCCCTGTTTACAAAACAGGTGCTCTACCAACTGAGCTATGCCAGCACATTTCACGGGGACCTATTATACAGAACTTTTCTTAAATGACAACAATTTTTTAGTTTTCTTTTTAAAATTTTTGTAAAATTGTTGTCCGTTGATGTAGCTTAATTTGAAGGCTGATTTTATGGATATTGTAAAACTAGATTGTCGTGGACTTTGCTGTCCAGAGCCTCTGACAATTTTAAGAAATGCCGTTAGAGCAGGTCTACCTGGTCAAGTGTTCGAACTCTTATCTGACGATCCCGTTTCTTTACGTGATATTCCAGCCTTTTGTAAGTTTATGAATCACACTCTTGTTTCATTACCTGACGAAAAAAATCCATGTCTTTTCGTTGTTAAAAAGAAAGAATAATTTCTTCCTTAAAAAGGTGTTCCTTTTTTGCTAAAAAGCGCAATTATCAAGCCTTTAATGGTAAAATGTAACATATTTTTATTTTCGATGTGAGTTCAATCACTCACTTTATATTATTTTTTTGCAAGGTTTAATTCAGATGTCTAACAAATACGACCTTCAAACATTTCAGGGCTTAATTCTTACCCTTCAAGATTATTGGATGCGTCATGGTTGCATGATTGCTGAACCTTTTGATATGGAAGTTGGTGCTGGTACTTCTCACCCAATGACTTTCTTAAGATCATTAGGCCCAGAGCCAATTTCATGTGCATATGTACAACCATCAAGAAGACCTACTGATGGTAGATACGGTGAAAACCCTAACAGATTACAGCACTACTATCAGTTCCAGGTAATTTTAAAGCCTTCTCCAGATAACATTCAGGAACTATATTTAGGTTCTTTAAAGGAATTAGGTTTTGATCCTACCGAAAATGATATCAGATTTGTTGAAGATAACTGGGAAAACCCTACTTTAGGTGCATGGGGTCTAGGTTGGGAAATCTGGTTAAACGGCATGGAAGTTTCACAGTTCACATACTTCCAGCAGGTTGGTGGTCTTGAGTGTTTCCCTGTAACAGGCGAATTAACATACGGTCTAGAAAGACTTGCTATGTACATTCAAAAGAAAAAGACTGTTTACGATTTAATCTGGGCTCATACAGCTAATGGTGATGTTACTTACGGTGATGTTTTCCATCAGAACGAAGTTGAGCAGTCTACCTACAACTTTGAATATGCTGATACTGATTTCTTATTCAAGATGTTCGATCAGATGGAGAAGGAAAGTAGCGATTTATTAAATCTTGAGAAACCTTTACCTTTACCAGCATATGAGAGAATTTTAAAAGCAGCTCACTGCTTTAATTTATTAGATGCAAGACATGCAATCTCAGTAACTGAAAGACAGCGTTTTATTTTAAGAATTAGAACTCTATCTAAGGCTGTTGCTGAAGCATATTACAAGTCAAGAGAAGCTTTAGGTTTCCCTATGTGCAAGAATGAGTCTGCTAAGTAAGATTAGGATTTAATCATGACTACAAAGAATTTATTATTGGAATTAGGTACAGAAGAGTTACCACCAAAATCACTACGTAACCTTGCACAATCACTTCATGATTCTTTTGTAAAACAATTAAAAGATGAAGGATTGGCTTTTTCAGCATCTAAATGGTACGCAACTCCAAGAAGATTAGCTTTATTCATCTCTGACTTAGCTGATAAGCAGGAAGATAAAGAGGTAGAAATCAAAGGACCCGCAATTAAAGCTGCTTTCGATGCTAATGGTGCTCCTACTAAAGCTGCTTTAGGTTGGGCTAAAGCTAACGGCATTACTGTTGAACAGGCTGACAGACTAAAGACCGACAAAGGCGAGTGGCTTTACGTTAAGACTACTAAGAAAGGTCAGGAAACTGTTAATGTTGTTCCAGAGATGTTCAAGAACGCATTAAAAGCTCTTCCTATTCCACGCTTAATGCACTGGGGTAATAAGCGTGAAGAGTTCGTTCGTCCAGTCCATACTCTATGTATGTTATACGGTGAGGATTTAATTCTTGGTAGCATTTTAGGTGTTGAGTCATCAAAGACTATTAACGGTCACAGATTCTTAGGCTCACCAAAAGTTACTTTAAAATCTGCTGATACCTATGTAGAGCAGTTAAGATACGAAGGCTGCGTTGTTGCTGATTATGACGAGCGTAAGCAGTCAATCATCAAACAGGTAACTGATATTGCAAATTCTGTTAACGGTAAAGCTGATCTTGATGATGCTTTAGTTGAAGAAGTAACTTCAATCGTTGAAGAACCACATATCTTTAAGGCTACCTTCGAAGATAGATTCTTAAAGGTACCTGCAGAAGCTCTGGTTTATACCATGAAGGGTGATCAGAAGTACTTCCCAATCTACGATCAAAACAACAAGTTGTTACCAGCTTTTGCCTTTGCTTCTAACATCAATCCTAAAGATCCTACATCTTTAATTTCAGGCAATGAGAGAGTTGTAAGACCTCGTCTTTCTGACGCTGAATTCTTCTTCAACACCGATAGAAAGCACTCATTAGAGTACTTCTTTGATAAATTAAAGAACATTGTTTATCAGAAAGATATCGGTACATTAGCATTCAGATCTGATTGCGTTGAGAAGTTAGCTGTTTATATTGCTAAGTTAATCGGCGCTGATGAATCTAAATCTGCTCGTGCAGCTCATTTAGCTAAGTGTGACCTTGCTTCTACCATGGTAACAGAATTTACCGATACTCAGGGCGTTATGGGTATGCATTACGCAGAGTTAGATGGTGAAGACAAAGACGTTTCACAGGCAATCTTTGAACAGTATCTACCAAGATTTGCTGGTGATTCTATTCCAACAAAGCCTGTTGAGATGGCTGTAAGCTTAGCTGAAAAAGTTATTACTCTTGTTGGTATCTTCGGTATCAATCAATTGCCAAAGGGTGATAAGGATCCATTCGGTTTAAGAAGAGCTGCCATTGGCTTAATTAGAATCGTATTAGAGAACAAATTAGACTTCAATTTTGCTTCTGTAATCGATGAAGCTTGCAAGATTTTAGGCGACAAAGTTAAATCTGAGTCAACCAAAGATCAGGTTATCAACTACGTATATAACCGTCTAAAGGCTTACTACCAGGATCAGAACATCGAAGCTTCTATCTTCTTAGCAGTTCTATCTACCAAGCCAGAAAACTTATTAGACTTCGATAAGAGAGTAAAAGCTGTTAAATCATTTAAAGATTTACCTGCAGCTGAAAACCTTGCATCTGCTTACAAGAGAATTAACAACATCTTAAGTAAAGCAAATGTTGGTGAAGGTTCTGTAGACAAGCAATTATTAACAGAAAAAGATGAAGTTGTTCTTGCAAATGCTCTAGATTCAATTTCACCTAAGGTTAATAAGTTATATTCAGAAGGTGATTATACAAGTGCATTAGCTACACTATCTGAGTTAAAGGAACCTGTTGATAACTTCTTTGAGCATGTAATGGTAAACGCTGATGATCCAAAGATCAAAGAAAATCGTTTACATTTACTAATTTCATTACATGATCTAATTGGTAAAACAGCAGATATCTCTGTTCTTTACTAATTAAATACTGAATCGTCTATAAGCGATACCTTAACTAAAATTTGGTATCGCTTTTTTATTTGTTAATCTTCACATCAATGTTCCACGTGGAACATTAATCTACTCTAAAACACCAATCTCACGTTCCACATAGAACAATAAAAATGCTTTTCTCTTAGAGAATGTTTAACTTATAGTAATATTCAAAAACCGAATATTATGAATGTTAAGTTACTGCCAAGAACAGGTCTATATACATTAACCACATATTTAGCCACTTAATTCTGTCAGTTCAACTATAAAAACAGGTGTAATGAGTGTAATGATTACATTACACCTAGAACGCTTCTTAATAGAGACATAGTTTAATAACTGTCTAAAGTTAGAAACAAATTATTTTATAACCATCACAATTCACTATTCCTGTGGCGCATTTTTTTCTTTAATCTTAAAGCGTTTTTATGTATGCGAGCAAACACTAAACAGCATTTATGAAAATAAAGTTCTGTTAAGAAATCTAAAGAAATAAGTATCTACAACGTAACTATCATGATGAGTAGATATATGTTAGATCAGAATACTAATAATCTAAAATAACGATCGTAGATTGGGAGAAACTATTTTACAAATCAGCAACGAAACGAAGAATTTGATGCAAGCAAAATAATCAGATTCAAAAGAGCAATATGATTTTTCTGAACTTACACCTATAGCTACAGAAGCTAAAAATATGTAAATGGTCTGAATTAAACTTTTCAGATCTTAAATTTAGCCATATTCCATGGCATCAAACTCTCTAAGACATCAGAGGAGATTTTGTGGCTCTTGTAGCCAGTGATTGTTCCTCTTTTGTCTTTTTCAAATTCAAT
>JBNMJE010000135.1:0-4662 GCA_050873645.1 Succinivibrio sp.
AAAATAAAGATGCAGACATAAAAAAAGCAGTCACAGACTGCAGAAGGAGTGGTGCCCGGGGTCGGAGTCGAACCGACACGGAAGTATAAGTTCCGAGGGATTTTAAGTCCCTTGTGTCTACCAATTTCACCACCTGGGCAAACTTTAGTTGGAGGCGCGTTTCAGAGTCGAACTGAACTATACGAATTTGCAATCCGCTGTATAACCGCTTTACTAACGCGCCACACTTTGGAGCGGGAAACGAGGTTCGAACTCGCGACCCTAACCATGGCAAGGTTATGCTCTACCAACTGAGCTATTCCCGCATCCGATGTGTGCCATTATATAGATTTATTTTTTGATGTCAACAAATTCTTGTTAATTTTTTTATTTTTTTTCATGTGTATTAGCAAGTTATGTAATTTTTGTAGCTAATAATTTATACAAAAACTTTAAAAAATGGCTTTTATTTCACCTTTTGTAAAAACTCATGTCTTACTTTGGTAAATAAAAAAATTTACCTCTACCTCATGATAAAATATTCTTATTGTTGAGGTGCTCTAATGTCTTTTGCTCAAAATAATTCTAACTTTAGATCTTCATTTACAGGATCTTCTAGATCTTCTGTTTCAAGATTTTCTAATTTAAAAAGTGATTCAGTTGAATTAGCTTCTCCTGAAGATACTTTGTCTCAACCATCTGTATCTCAAGATGTATCTCCAAATGCAATGACTGTAAGTGACTTTTTAAAAATCACTGACAATGCGTTAAGGAATTTCGGTAATGCCATTGTAGTAGGTGAGATTAGTGAGCTCAGTAACTATAGACACCTTTATTTTAAGATAAAAGATGAATTCTCCTCTGTTGACTGTGTGATGTGGTATTCAGCAGTGCAAGCTCTAACTTTTAAACCAGAGATTGGTATGAAAGTAGAGATCATAGGCAACAGTTCTGTTTACCAGAAGACCGGTCAGTTCAAACTTATGGCCTCCTCTATGAGACAGGTGGGCTTAGGTTACATCATGGAGAAGTTGCGCCTCCTTCAAGATAAACTTCAAAAAGAGGGGATCTTTGATTTACTGCATCGACCTATACCAAAATTTGTAAATACTGTAGGTGTCATAACCTCAAATGAAGGCAGAGTCGTGCATGATATTCAAATGACGATGCAAAGACGTAATGATGCTGTAAACATCATTGTCTATCCTGCAGCTGTTCAAGGTGAAGGGGCAGCTAAGACCTTAATTGAAGCTTTGCATCAGGCTAATGCTGAAAAACGCTGTGATGTGTTAATTATTGGTCGAGGCGGTGGCTCATTTGAAGATCTATTACCATTCTCAGATGAAGCTTTAGTAAGAGAAGTTGCTAAAAGTGCTATCCCAATTATTTCTGCTGTAGGTCATGAGCCTGATATTGCTTTAACAGATTACGCAGCCGACTTAAGAGCTCCAACTCCTACAGCTGCAGCTGAATTAGTAACCTCAATTACAAAGTCTGATCTCTATTCTTTGTTTGATGAATATTCAAGACGACTTGATAATGCTGTAGATTCAACCTTTGATCTTTATCAGATGAAGCTTGAGAGTGTAGAAAAGAGATTAAGAGCTTCAAGTCCTGAAGCTGTTATCGACAATCAAAGAAATCTTTTAATCTATGCTATCTCAGAACTTGAGCATGCAACTGATGCTCTTATAAGCAAAAAGGTACAGCAGCTTGAGAACCTAAAGCACAGATTGTCTCTGTTTGAGCCTGTAAGTGTCGTTTCTAAAAAACAGACAGATCTGCTAAGCCTGATCTCAAGACTTGATAGAAGCATTGATGGCTATGTTACAAATGCCAAGAACAGACTGTCATTTGAAGCTAGAGTTTTAAATTATGATAAGCAAATTGAAAGCTATCATGAAAGGTTAAAAAAGAAACTAAAAGATCTTGTATTACGTCAAAACAATTGTGATGTAGACGCAATGCTAATTCATGCTGAAAAGAACTTTGCTAATGACATTTCAAAGTTAGAACTTCTAAACCCTCTGTTCATTCTTTCAAAAGGTTACTCTGTAACTAAAGACAGTATGGGAAAGATTGCTAAAGTTGAGAATTTAAAGCAAGGAGATACCATTACCACTCTGTTAGATGGTGGAACAGTAGAATCTACTGTACAAAAGATCTCGTTATCAGATAAAGTAAATTCAAAGGTTGTACCTGACAGCAGTAAGTGTAACTAGAGTCATGGTAACTAGAGATAGGTTAACTAGAGACATGGTAACTTGTATTCAAAGTCGATTTAATAAGTGAGATATAACAGGTGAGAAAGCTAATCTTTATAGTTTTACTATCTCTATCTTGTGTAAGTTTTGCTAAAGAAGACTCTTACTATGAGGAAACTTTAGCAAGAAGCTACACCACTACAATCATGCGCTACCCAAACTTATGTCAAACAGATGAGTTTGCTAAAAGCTGCACGTACTTTACAAATTACTATGTAGGCAGATTTGAGCATGATTACATCGGTTATATAACTGATCATCTTGATTTTGATATGTATGAGAGTGATGATTTCACTCAAAGAGAGATTGCCGAGCAAAGAGTAAATCTTGATTACAGAGTGATCCGTAAATACGGCTTTGTATCTGTAATTGCAAGAGTAGTTCAGAATTTCAAAAACAAAGAGGCTAAATATACTGAAGTATTTAACATAAGTCTCGATAACCAAAAGCAAATTCTCTTTAGAGATTTATTCAAAGATCCAGAATTGGCTGCCATGATCTGCTCTAATGCCATCTATGATCAATTCGCAAAATACAAATATCCATCTTTGTATTTAGTTAAAGCTCAGGTTGAGGTGCAACCTAAGAATTTTATGATCCTGCCAGACGGTCTTGAGTTTGAGTTCTCACGTGGCGTTCTAGCACCAGCAAGCGTCAAGGCAAGGGTGGTTGTTCCTTTGTCCAAGCTTACTGAAGCTCAGCCTGTTAAAAAATGGTTCCACGCTTTAGATGACAATGCTAATGATCTTAAGAATATTGGCAGTGTTGATCCTTTAGAAGATGTGGATAAGAACTAGTTTTTAATAAAAATAGATTTGCTTTATAAAGCATGAAGCAAAGCTTTGGAGCATGATTTGCTTACTGCAACTAACTTACTGTAAATAGCCAAGATCATGTTATAATTCCTGAATATAGTTTTTTAGTAGGTGTTTAATCTTATTTTGAGTTAAACATCGTTGTTTTTAATATCGAGGAACAGAAATGCGTATTATCCTTTTAGGACCTCCAGGTGCAGGCAAGGGCACTCAGGCTCAAAACATCACTAAAGCTTTTAACATTCCACAGATCTCAACTGGTGATATGTTAAGAGCAGCTATCAAGGCTGGTACAGAGCTTGGTAAGCAGGCAAAGGCTGTTATGGACGCTGGTAAGCTGGTTTCTGATGAAATCATCTTAGGTCTTGTAAAAGAGCGTATTGCAAAGGATGATTGCAAGAACGGTTTCTTATTCGATGGTTTCCCACGTACCATTCCTCAGGCACAGGCTCTAGTAGACAACGGTATCGAAATCGATGCAGTTGTTGAGTTACAGGTACCTGATGAGAAGATCGTAAATCGTATGTCAGGCCGTCGTGTTCACTTAGCTTCAGGCAGAACCTACCACATCGTTTACAACCCACCTAAGGTTGAGGGTAAAGACGACGTAACTGGTGAGCCTTTAGTTATCCGTCCTGATGACGAGGAGAGCACTGTACGTAACCGTCTAAAGGTTTACCACGAGCAGACCGAGCCATTAGTAGCTTTCTACAAAGAGTTATCAAAGACTGCTTCTACTAAATATGTTGCAGTTGACGGTAATCGTGATGTTCAGGTTATCTCAGACGAGATCATTTCTACATTAAAGAAGTAATATGAAAAAAAGCATTAGCCTTACAAGTGCACTATGTTTAGGTTTAGCCTTTGCAACTCCTGCTGTTTGTGAAGAAGTTTCACAGGATAAGACAGAGTCTGCAAGTGCAACCTATGATGTAGCTCCAGCAGATGATCCTCAGGAGAACATGATCCCATGTCCTTTTGGTTGGTCTGTAGAGCCTAATCCTAGTCTTGATAATTCTCTTAATTACGTTACCGCAGATGGCGCTTTAGCTGTCAGTGTAACCTCATTACATAAGAGTGCAGGATCTTTTGCAACTGCTGAGGCTTATGCTCGTGTTGCTTCAGAGCAGATGCAATGCCAGATGCCAACTAACTCTAATATCGTTGAAAAAGGCTGGAGCTTTGTATGTCCTAAGGATGGTATCGAAGCTATTGTCTATGGTGACGAGAATGAGCTAGTAATGTTGGCAATCTCAGGTAGAACACCTGATACTGAATCAAGACTTGAGAACTTTATCAGGTTCCTAGCTTATGAAGCAAAGAACAAATAGTCAGTTGTTCTAAATCGTCTTCATAAACTTATTACCAACATAAACTTATTACCAAAAATAAGTTATTACCAAAATAAAAGCCTGCTAAATAGTATGAACCCCATTATTGATCACATGATTGATAATGGGGGGTTGTTATGAAATTAACTTATGAAGAAAGACTTCTAGTTGTTGAAGATCATAAAAGGTACGGAACAGCTTATACTTCTAGGAAATGGGGACTTTCAGAAAGATATGTACGAACCATTGTTTCTAAGGCAAGAAATAACAGTT
>JBNMJE010000136.1:0-4582 GCA_050873645.1 Succinivibrio sp.
GATGATATTGCCTCAAGATTAGGTGTTACCATAAGACCTCTAGATGAAGATCTTTGTAAAGATTACAGTGGATTTGCTTTTGTCGATAGCACAACAAGACTAAAGCACATTTACTATAATCAAAGTGAGTCTTTTAACAGGCAACGTTTTACTAAAGCACATGAATTAGGTTACTTGGTTTTAGAACATACTGTATTTAAAGACAAGTTCTATGATGACTTTAAGGTGAATTTTATAAAGTCATCGATGATCATTTTGAAAAAGAAGCTAACTTGTTTGCATCTGAAATCTTAATGCCATCAGCTACGGTCTTAAGATTAGCAGGTTCTAAGGACGGTAGAACGTAATATGATTTAGCAATTCTGTTTAATATTTCTATAGAAGCTGTAGATTGGAAATTAAGGTATCTGCATATTATTGATTAAATATTTGTTATTTTAACAGTAAATTGTTTATCAATATATAACAAATTATAAATAGATTATTAAGTAAAATTCAGTTACACTAAGCTCATAGAATACAGTCTTTTGATGCTACAAAATGTAGATAGCAAATTTTTGGTAAGCATTTTTTTGCAAAGGCAATAAACTACAGTTCACATTGTTAATGTTGAGTAATGCTAGTCTAAATGTTCTGTACTAAAGTAATGTTGAGGTTTTCGTGATTAAGTCTTTCTCAGTAAAGGTTATAAAAAGTTAAATCGTTTTGAGCTTAGAGATTTAAGTAGAATTAACCTGATTACAGGAGAATCAGACTTAGGTAAATCTTGTATATTAGAGAGCTTATATGCATTTTGCAGTGGTAATGATGTCAATATGCTAATAAGAGGATCATCATACCGTATTTCTCGTTATGATCTGAATGTTTTAGATTCTTCATACAGTGACATGTTATACCTTCTGTATTCTTTCTCTAAAAGATATAGCATGCCATTGACTATGAGCTTTTGTGCAACATATGATGACGATAATAAAACTCGTGAGTTTAAACATTCGGTTGTATTTACTGACTTAATAAATAAGATCTGTGATTTTGATGTAGCGAAGGATGAACTTCAGCAGTTTTTTGACACATACAATAAAACCTTAGAAACAGACATTACTGATGAGAGTTTTAAAAGAAACTTAGCCTATGATCCTGTCTTAGCTCATTGGACAGTTGAAGATTCGAATGCAGATATATGCTCCTACCCAATAACAAGGTTTAATACAGATACCTCAGATGCAACTCATCCTGTCGCTGTTTCATATATTGATATTCTTCAGCACACCTTTCTTATTCCTTTTGTGAATTTGATAAAAAGTCTGCAAAAAAATGATCTGTTAGATACAGTGGTTGCAGACTTAAAAGTAATTTTCCCTTATCTTGATACAATCAAACTTATAAAAATGTCTGATGGAAAAATTTATCCATTCGTTATAGATGTAAATGGGTAAGTTCGACCTATTTTTAGTTTTGGTGAATGTCTGTAAAGATGTTTTTATATCTTAGGTTCTGTTTTTGCTTATCCAGATGGTCTGCTGCTTCTTAACGATGCTGATTATGGAATAGATTTTAGAGTTCAACAGGACTTTTTTAAGTTGCTCTTGAAGTATTCTAGACAGAATAATACCCAAATCTTTATGGTAAGTAATAACCTGGGCTTCATGGATCATTTAATCTTATCCTCTCAAGAATTATGCGGAAAAAGTAAAATGCTGAAATATGCATTTTTAGCTACTTAAAATCCTTATTTGAAGCCAAATCACGTTTTATTATTTCAGCATTTTATTTATGTTATAAAGAGCAGAATTGCTTTAATTTTTCCTCCTCACTTAATCCTTTATATCCGTTAGATTTTGCTAGGTTTGATGTTCTTTCAGCAGCCTTTGTAATGGCTTTTGCAATATCTTCTGTATCAGATTTTGCATAAATCATTGTGGTATCTATAGAACTATGACCTAAAAAGTCCCTAATGATTGATATTGGAATGCCATTCTTGTACATAACGGTAGCAATGGTGTGGCGGAGCTGGTGGCAGTGTAATTTTTCTGGAAAGTCGAGATGCTTAGCGTGAAGCTGAGCACTATAGCGTTGTAGCATCTTATTAACAGTAGTTTGGTTCAAAGCAGTCTTGTGATCTCCATGTTCGATATAAAACAGTAAGTCATTGCAGGTTGAAGCAATACAATTAGGATGAAACTCAGCTAGATACTTAGAAACTTTCTTCCATAACTTATCTGATACAGGTACATTCCTAAATTTAGATCCTTTACCAAATATTCTTAGCACGATTTTCCCATTGCTATCGATAAAGTCAGCTGGTTTCATCTTTAGCAATTCGTGTATTCTAGCTCCTGTCTCATAAGCTAAAATAATAAAAAATTTATCACGCCTACCTTTTGAGGTTTTAATATCAGGGGCATCTATTAAGAGTTTTAGCTGTTCAACAGTTAACGCTCCAAGCTTATTAAAGTCCTGTTTCGGCTGGCGCTGTCTAATTTCTGAAACGTCTTTGTAAAAACAAATGAGCTCAGGATTATCAATTGTAGTAAACTTAAGAAAGGTTTTGATGCCTGTTAACCTTACTGCACATGTAGAATCTGCATTGTGGCGTTCTTCCCTTAACCATACCAAATAATCTGCAATATTTGATTGAGTGAAGTGCTCCATTGTAAGGTTAACTAATTCTACTTTTTTGACTTTGCTAAAGAATTCTCGTAAGGATCTAAAAGTTTCACGAATAGTTGCAATGGTTGCTTTAGACGCTTGTCTTTTTAAAGGCAAGTAGTTGTTAAAGAACTCATGCATCTTGATATGTAATAAACTATAATCAACTTTATTCATCGTCATCATCCCCATACAAATAATCATTAACGCCCTGCATCTTTGACTCTATATCTGAATAAAAGTCCGTTGATAAGTGCACGTAGTAATCAGTTTCAGTATAAGAAACATGCCCCAAGTAAGAACTTAAGTACGGGTACAAAGCATTTAGATTTTTTCCTACTGATACCCAATTCCTTATAATATCCAAAGCAGCAGCATGTCTTAAATCATGAATACGAGCTTTAGGTGCATTAGCCTGCTTTGCCTCAACTAAGTGATCCCAGGATCTATGAAAAGCATTTGTTATAGAATTACTAGATATAGGCCTATCAAATATCAGTTCATTAGGAAAGAAGTAGCCTCGATTAGATCGTAAAATATCGACTCTTTTTTCATACTCTATTAGAAGTTGTTGTATATCAGAATGCAACATTACAATACGCTCTTTATGTGCTTTTGATCCTCTTATTATTAGCTTTCCAGCCTCTAGATTTACATCTTCACACTTTAAGTTTCTAGCCTCAGAATTACGCAAGCCACAGCAATAGATAAGTCTAAAAATCGTTGGAAAGATCAGCTGCTTTATGGGAGAATTTATTAGTTTTTCAGAATACTCATCAATAGATTTAAAAAGAGCGACTTTTTCTTTATCCGTAAAGATATGAGGCTGGTATTTAAGACCTTTTCCACAAAAAGGTGAGTTAATTTGATAACAATCGATTCCTTGTTTGTTTAAAAAAATGCAGAATTGATTTATCGGTGTAAATTTTCTTCTTTGTCCGTTAATATGGAACTTTGAATTTATCTCAAGCCATTTCTCTATCATTTCTTTTGAAATAGTTGTCGCATTAGGAAAGAATTCAGCAACAAATAAGTCAAATTGATGAAGTGTAAAGTAATCAGAACTATAAGGTGAATTAGCATTATGTTTTGCTTCAATAAAGGCTTGTAATTTTGGACCTAAGCTACTTCTATACAATCCATTTTTGTACTTGATAACACCCATGTTATATCTCCTTCATCCATAAAGGGAAACCGATTAAATTAAGACCTAAAGCACACTCTCTAAGCTTTTCCTCTTCTAAAGAGATGTAGTAACGATCTGAATTTGAACTAATATGTCCTAAAGAGTCTGTTATTACTTGATGAGAGGTTTGTTCATCTAGCAGATTCTTTGCAAAAGTATGTCTTAATAAATGAGGTCCAAAGTTCAGCTTATTTATGGGAGTTATTTGCAACTTTTTCAACAAACGGCTAATGATATGATGGGTATCTGTTAAATAAGTATATGGAGGTTGTTTTCGAATAAAAATAATTGATGTTTCAACAAACTTTGGTCGTTCAAATTTTAGGTATAAATCAATTTCATCTTGGATCTGAGACAACAATGGCAATGTAATTGGAACTTGTGTTTTTTTCTGAATCAAATGAATTTGTTTATTTTTGTAATCTAAGTTTTCAAATTTAAGGTTTAAAATGTCACTTTTTCTAAGTCCTAATTGAAGTGCAAGCAAAATTATTGCCTTATTTCTATGTGAGATGGCATTACTAGAAAAGTAATTAAAGATTTTTA
The DNA here is from genome assembly GCA_050873645.1 of Succinivibrio sp. Lineage (GTDB taxonomy): Bacteria > Pseudomonadota > Gammaproteobacteria > Enterobacterales > Succinivibrionaceae > Succinivibrio. The sequence continues at coordinate 4,382 of JBNMJE010000136.1, forward strand.
CTTGATCTATTTCGGATAAATATGGAGAAACATAATCTCTTATGACTTTTGCTCTTAAAATGTGGAACAGGGGGCCGAAAGTGGAATTAATTATCCCGTAATTTTACCCATATAATCAAAGTTTATGCTGACTTCGATATTGATATGGAGACTTCATCCCCAATGCTGAATGAGGTCTAAAGCCATTATAATACGAAATCC
>JBNMJE010000137.1:0-4571 GCA_050873645.1 Succinivibrio sp.
CTTAAGAAAAAAGCTATTTAGCCAGACTTTGTGAGCTAATTCACAATGTAAATTTCTAAAGAACTCACTAACTGTAAAAGGCAGTGTAAAAAAACTTAAATGCTACTCAGGATCTGTTAGAGGTTCTGAGTAGTTACCTTTAATGTACATAATCTTAGAGAATGAGTAGTAAATCCTAGAGGATTTGCAGTAAAAGATCTTCATAAAAGGTAAAGCTTGAGACTAACCTTGATTGTGCATGGTATATTAAATAAAACAACTTAAGCTCATCTAGAGAAACTACGATGTACGAACAGTCAAAGTTAGCAGGTAAATTATCTTTTCTGCTTACAGGAATTGGTATGGCGCCATGGGCTGCCCTTATGCCCTATGTCAAAGACAGATTGTCATTAGATGACATCTTTTATGCTCAGCTTTTACTCTCATTTGGAATAGGCGCTGTAATCGGTATGCCTTTAGCTGGCATCCTCTGCAAAAGATTTGGTGTTAAGAATGTAATTATCCTAGCACTTGTACTGCTGTTTATGACAGTAATTGCTATAAGCAGTCCTACTATAGGATATGTGCCTGCGATTGTAGCTGTAACATTATGGGGATTCTTTATAGGTTTGCTCGAGGTTGCTAACAATATCTACGGTACCTTTTTTGAAGATCTGACAAAACAGCATCTACTCTCAGGATTTCAAGCATATGCAACTATTGGCTGTATTTTTTCAGCTGTTATTTATCCTGTATTGCTTCCTATGGGACTGTCTCCATTGAGTGTTACAGTTATGATTAGCATTCCCTGCCTTTTACTCATCATCTACTGTCATAGACATCTTATCAACACTCATGGACAAAGAACTGATAAGACTAAAGAGAATATGGCTAAAGAAAATGATGCGCCAGACACTTTAGTTCTAACCTCCAAAGATAACTTCACAAAGTTTCACATTGTAATGGCTGGTATTGCTTGTTTATTGATGTTCTTATGTGAAGGTATGGTCTATGACTGGAGTGGTGTGTACCTAAACGTTAAGTGCAATGTAAGCTTAGAAGTTGCAGCAATTGGTTATGCTATCTTCCAGTGCTCTGTAGCTTTTATGAGGTTAATTGGAGACAGACTGGTATCAAAAATTGGTGGTACTAAATTACTCTGTACAGGAAGCTTAATTGCCTGCGTGACTTTGCAATTTATTGCCTTTCATCATGATGCTACAGTTGTGATCTCATGTTTTGCAATTGCAGGTCTTGCTCTTGGCAATGTGGTACCTGTAATCATCTCAACTGTTGCTAAAAACTGTGGCAAGAATAAATCTGCTGCTATCTCCACAGTAGGTACTATAGGTTATTCTGGAGTTCTCATAGGTCCGGCTCTTTTAGGTCTCTTAGCAGACAGATTCGGTCTTGAGATGATCTTTTCCTTTGTAGGTGCATTAACAATTGTGATGTGTGTACTGTGCTGGTATATCTTAAGACAACATAGTAAACTTTCGGTTATTTTATAAATCATACATATTTAAGTGGGCTGTTATGTGCATAAATGAAGACAACGTATTATTCAAAAGGCTTTTGAGCTCAAATTATGTCGACAAGACTGGAATAATAGCCTTTTTAAATAAGCTTATCGATACAGAGAATCGTTTTATCTGTGTCACAAGGGCAAGACGCTTTGGAAAATCTGCTACTGCACGTACGTTAAATGCATATTATTCGAAAGGCTGCGACTCAAAAGAGCTATTTTCAAATCTTGAAATTGCAAAAGATCCTGACTTTGAAACTCATCTTAATAAACATGACGTCATCTTTCTAGACATGCAATCGTATGTGCCAGCAACTGGTTCTGATGAAACTTATCTTCAACGTTTCAATCGAGAACTAACTCATGAGCTAGTTGAGCACTATCCTGAACTTGCATCAGAACAAGAGCACCTCCACTTGAACGAGTTACTACCAAGGATTGGTAGAAAATTCATTTTTATTATAGATGAATGGGATTTTCCAATTGAACGCTACAAAGACGATCCTGAGTTCATTGAAAAATATCTTGACGTACTAAGAAGACTTTTTAAAGAAACTACTTGTGCAAATTGCGTTTCTCTTGTCTATATGACAGGTATTTTGCCTCTAATTCGATTTGATTCTCAGTCATCTCTAAATAATTTCATCGAATTTACCATGGTAAATTCAGGTCCTATTGCAAAATTCTGTGGATTTACCGAGGATGAAGTTGCAAAGCTGTGCAAAGAACATGATCTTGATCCTGATAAGGTTAGACTTTGGTATAAAGGGTACCGTTTTGGTGAATATACAGTCTACAACCCTTTTGAAATTTCAAAACTTATTTGGATGCAAGACTACTTCCCTTATTGGTCACATACTGCAACATGTGGCTACATGAAAAACGCAATATCAAATGATTATGCAAATTTGCATGAAGATCTAATAAGACTTTGCGCTGGTGACAAGATTTCAAATCTTGATCTATTGAGCATGAATAACCTAAACACTCACCTAAACAGCAAGGATGCTGTTCTTTTGTATTTAGTGACACTAGGTTACCTAACTTACGACATAGAAACAGGAAGCGTTTTTCCGCCTACTGAGGAAACAAGAAATGATCTTGTAAGCACCATTGAAGAACTAAATTGGCAAGATTATAAAGATTTACTAAGTGCTTCTAATGAAATACTAGAGAGTTTACTCTTAAATGACGAAAAAAGAGCATTAGAGCTCTTTGATCTGTTCATCAAAAAAGAATTTAAGAGCAACTCCTCTTTATTTGGTTCGAAAACAGAATTAAAGCTTAAGAAATCCCTACTTCTTTCTCTTTTGGCAACTGAGAGATATTTCTTTATACCTCTTCAAAGCGATCCAAGATTTAAAGAAATAGCAGATCTTGTTTACATACCAAAATATAACTACAGATATGACAAATACAAGTTTGCTATCTTTATTAGGATTAACTCTAAACTCGATATCACAGATGCTATCTGCAAGATTAAAGAGAGTGAATGCATTCCAATGCTTAAAAAATTTGCAGACAGAGGTCTATTAGTCAACATCAATTATGAGGCTAATACTCAAGACACTGTATGTAACGTTAAAGGTATTGAATTTTAGTAAACTATCGTTTACTACATGTTAAAAACCTATTTATCTGAGCTGTGAATGTTAAATTTATGCAAAGCGATTTAACAAAATCTTAGCAAGAGTGGAAATTATATTTAACACAAATTTAACAATAATAGGATCTGAACTTTACTAGCAAAATTTAAACTTCCTATATACGTACTACTTATTTAGGAAGTTTTATGAAAAATGAAAAATTACCTCACTATCTGAAAGCAATTATCGTTTCAGATCCAGAACTCGTAGCAATTCTCTCTAAGAATACTAAAGAAGACAACGCAAATGCTTTTGACTTTAAGGCACCAGAGTTTAAGACAGCTCTTACAGGTGTGCTATTAGGTTCAAACAGCTTTGAACTATTTAAAAAGATCTTGCCTGATCTTATCGATGACAAAGATTTCAACATTTCTTATCTAAAAGAATGCCTGTACTTTGCAGTACCATTCTTAGGAATTGCCAGCGTCTATCCTTTCTTAAAGGAAGTAGCAAAGTTCGTAGGTAAGAACGAATTATCACTTTCTAAACAAGATTATGCTGTATCTGACGATGCTAAAAATATTGATTTAAGACATCGCATCTTTGATTCAAGAACTGGCTTTGGTATCAGTGAGAACGATGCAACTAATACCTTCAAAAAGAGCATTGATGAGTTTGTGTTCAAGAAATTCTATGAGAGAACACTCTTAACCTATAAAACAAAAGAGCTGTTAGCTCTATTCATTGTGCTCTCATCAAATGCTTCAGCTCAGACCTTAACTGAGCATGTAAATGCAGCACTAAAGACTGGCAACACAAAAGAAGAGTTACTCTCTTTAATTGAAGCAACATCAATCTTCTCTGGTTACATCAAGTCATCTGAGGCAATTAGAGCTGTAAAGAATGCTAAAAAGGTAACTGTTATCACCTCTTTAGATAAAGTAAAGTCTCATGCAAAAGAAGACAAGAAGTCAGATAAAAAGACTGAAGATAAGAGCGCTGCTAAGAAAGATACTGACGATAAATCAGATAAAAAAGCTGATGAAAAGGCTGGTGCTAAAGAAGCAAATAAAGAGCAGACAAAATCTAAAAAGAAAGACAAAAAGTCTGATAGTAAAGATCTAGCTAAAGCAGAAGATAAGCTCTCTGTTCATGAGGACAAAACAAATAATGACAATACTGATGCAGCTAATCTTGATGCGAAAACAGAAGTTCTAGATGGAGACATCAAAGCTGATAAAAAAGATAAAGCTTTAGCTAAGCAGAAAAAGTCACATAAGAAGTAAATACAACCGACAATGATCAGTAAAAAAGCCTGATTTTTGTGGCACTGTTGATAATCTCTTTTTTTTCAAAAATAGAAAAAATCTAGGTAAACAGTCAAGGAGTAAATATAAGAAATTTGAGCTAGGGATCACGGTTCTATATTGAAGTTATAGAATTTTGATACATGGATCAAACAGTCTTATTGACCATCGACA
>JBNMJE010000138.1:0-4532 GCA_050873645.1 Succinivibrio sp.
ACAAGTTGAATAGGCATTAGCCCTATATGGTTACGTGTCAGTTCTGTATCGCCTCTGTGCAGATAGATATTACAGCCTACAACAATGTATGTGGTGCCTGTAGCTTTACCCCTGATCGTTTGACCTGGGTGCACTCTTGCGAAGTTACCGTTTGCGACCTCATTTCTAATAGTGCCTGCGCCATTGCCAGCGTAAATCAGCGATGTAATATCGCTGTCATCATAATAATCGTTGCCAAAACATTTTGTCTTATCTTCTAAAAGCTGAGTTGCAATGTACGGTGGCAGTGAGATAGTAACGTTTTTAGAACCGTCGAAGGATACGCCTGCGCCGAGGTTATCGCGAGTATCATTAATTGTTAACACTCTGGCATTCTGTAACTTGCTTGAAGTAGACGCATTACCTTCAATACCATCTGCCAGAATAATTTTTGAAGGCAACTGAAGAATGGCATCTTTGCTGCCATCAACAGATACAGCTACAGAGACATTCTGACCTGTAGCATCCTGGATCTTAATATTACGAGCTGTGCCCCATTTTTTAGTGGTGATGTCGGCGGTTCCATCGAATGCGGTATTATTAATCTTATGTGCCGTCTGCAGTTTAGTTGCAGTTTCAGCATTACCGAAAATTGATGCATCTACTGTCTGAGTAAACTTCTTTTTACCATCAATAGTTTCATTACCGTCTGCATGAAGAATGCTGTTATCTTTTTTTAATGCATTCTTTAAGGCATATGGTGAAACGCATTTGCTGTTATCAGAACCGTCAAGAATTTCAGACTCTGTAGCGATCTTTACTACACCTGCGGTTACGGTTGAGGCAGGAGGATTTGCAAAAGATGCATCACCAAAATCAATAACACCTGGATCAACTGAAGTGATTAAGATGTCTAAAGCAATTGAGATACTACTCAATCGAACCTTCTGAGCTAAAGGCTCTGTCGATGAGTTTACAGCAAATAAAATGCCGTCTTCTGTATACACACCAACAGTGTGTACATCGTACACGTTCTGAGAACCGTCAGCGCCTGATACGTGAATGATACCATCGCCAACATTCAGACCTGCAGTTGCAGGGCAGGTGCATACGACAGTGCCAATATCTTTAGTTGCTGAAGTTACTTCAATAACATCAGAAGAGAACTTCATAACAGACAACTTTACTTTTTCAGTTCCTGTTGCCTGAGCATTAATCATGGCTTGTAAGCCTGCGGATGTAATTATCGCTGCCATTTATTCTTCCTTAAAAATAACACGAGAAATAGTTGAGGTTCTGACTGCAAGATGTGCGACTGATTCTACATTTGTCTTCACATGGTGATAGTCAGGAATTTCGACATGATGAGAAGTTAAAACACGAATTCCAGGATGAAGAGAAATGCCGTTTGTAAGAGTATCCGTCTTGATTGGCTCTGCATCGCATCTATATGACGTACATACTCTTACAGCAGGTCTTAACTGAATGCCGTCTAATAAATTTAGACCTTGCGTAATTGAGTACTGCGACCTAACTGGCTTAACAAGATCCAGAGCGGTTACAGCATCATCAATAGCTTCAGCTTTTACCTGCTGAATATTCAAATCGATGTTGATTGAAAATGTGTGAGGTGTTCCTAGTGGAGTTGTTTCCCACCATTCCTTCATCTGCACGCCATTGCCAAGAGATGCCAGCACGTCAATGATCGCCTGTTTTGTTCCATAGTGTGAAAGAGTTTTGATAATGGTTTTTAAGACAATTCGTTTACGTGATACAGGCCATGAATCTCGCCAAACACCCACTCGCCACTGTGATGCCAAATGATCTAAAAGCTCACTGGATGCACTATCTAACAGGTAATAAAAAAGGCCATCGTTTAGATGACCTTTTGTATCGCTGTTTGTATGTAATGCCGTAGCAGCATTTTTAAATATTTCTTCATCTGCTATTGAAGACGGTAAAAGCTGATGAAGAAGAGTTTTATCTTCAATCTTATTACTCATCTTCAACACCACCGTAGGTAATGGTTACATCTGATGCAGGGCACTGAGCAACCTGAGATTTGGTGACTTCTGTAAAGACAGGTGAGGTTATTTCAACTCTTTTGGCACCTGCATTACGAAGACGCTTAATTAACTCATCAGGGTTAAGATCGCGCCCAATCTTTGTTTGCTGCCACTGTCTGTACTCTTCAACGGCCTGTACTACAGCTGATGTCACCTGAGATATTCTGTTCACATCACTGGTGTTTAAAAACCACTTAAGATTGATTGTGTAAGTTACAGCTTGAGGTGCACTTACAAGTACGTTGTCTGTCAATGGCCTAATATCATCCGCGCTCAGGTAGTTCTTTAATTCACTAACAAAGGTTTCTGTTGGTAAAGTACCACCTGTTAACAATGGATGGACATATACATTGCCGGCATGCTCAGGCAAACCATAAATGCTGCAATCAATAATAGCAGCTGAGAATTTTCTACAGTAATACTCGTAACTGTCATGAGGTCCTGCAACAGAGAAAGAGCCTGGTGCTAAATGTATTCTTTGAGCATAGGCTTCATCTGTTTCTGTATCAGCTCCACCTGATGGTTGATTGATATTCTCTACACTCTCAAGATTAGGTAGAAGATCAACTACAGTGTTGATAGCACCTGCTTTGATATTGTTGGTGTAACTGCCTTCTACAGTTGAGGTTGCCACAACATCAATAGTAGTTTCACCCTCAGGTATTTCTGCTAACTCATTGGTAGCAAACATGGTTGTACCGTCTGATACTCTTGTACCGGCAGGTATTGCATACACACCTGATTGGGCAGTGTTTAAGTTAAATCTTAAAGTGACGACTGACTTTTGAGCGGTAATACGCTGAGTGTTTACCATTTCACCTAGAGCGTCTAGATGATCACCTGTAGCATAGGATAAAAGGTTTTGTCTAGCAGCAAGGTTGAAAGCCTGTCTTAACATAGTGCTTTCTGCAGCTAAAGACAGTAAAAACAGCCTTACAGGATCACCGTTAGCTAAAGTTCTACCTGTAAGCTCTTCATACTTACCGATAATGCGTTGCTCGTTAGCTGTAGCATCAACTGTTAAAAAGTTAAGCTCTGGTAAATCAAATCGTGGAAATATTTCACTCATTAATTACAACCTCCAGTGTTACTATAGGAACTAATACGCCCTCTGCTACATCTGATTTATCCTGATCTAAAGCAACAGATTTAACTTTAACTCTAGGCTCATCGCGCTCAATGGCATCAATTATGTTCAATCTCCATAAAGCTAAAGATTGGTTGGTAGGAGAATCCAAAGCACTATAATCAACCCCAAAATCTCTATCCAACGGAACGGAGCCTTTAATCGTTTTTAATATAGTGGCAACATTCTGTCTTATCTCAAGAAGTTCATTAGGAGGAGCAAGGCTAATCAGTTCATTTGTTGATACAGTAATTGTCGATACGTTCATATAGAGCCTTAAATAATCTTAGATACCATTGATTTAGCATAAGCTACTAAAGAGAAACCTTTAGCTTCGGTTAGGTTCAAAGTAACATCGCAATTAAGCAAGCCACCTCGTCCGTCATAGTATTTGCGATCTTCTGACAAATCAGAGAGAATATACTTGCCAAAATAGTCAAGACCTAACACTAAACGATAGGCTTCTCCACTCTCAAGCATCTCTCTTAAAATTGCTAAATACACAGCAGGAGAAACTCCTAAATTTCTGATTAACTGAATTTTAAAAGAGACCTTATCGGAGTCAGGACCTATAAATTCATTTACAGGCTTTTGACCTATAATCTCATGAGATGCATACCTGGCAGAACGCTGCACTTGAAGATCTTGGTAGGTCAGCACTCTTTTATCAGAACAAGTAAACGGCACTAAGCCGAACATTCCCTGCAAACCAATTTTCATAACTCATTCCTTTAGGTATTAAAAAGCCCTAAAGGAGTTAACCCAAGGGCTTTTATTACGAAATTCTTTATTTAGAGTAACTGTTTGTAAATTACAGGTATTGCCTGTTTGATAAATTCAAAAGTAAGCTTCACACCTAGAGATTTTGCTTTATTGATGATCCTGTTCCAAAGAGCTTGATCACGTAGAACTTCAAGAAGATCATACCCTTTCATGGTTAATCTTATTGATGGTATGCTTGGCCTTTCTTTCCAGAAAAGAGGATGCCTGTGACTAAAACCGTCAATATCAACATCATTTACCATCTGATAGTTTGATATAAGTCCACTTTCCTCAAGTAATTCATAATGAAGGAGCACAAGATCATGTTGTTCTTCAGGTAATGACTCCCAGTGAGTTTTTATCTGGTTAGTCTCGATTGCTTCAAGAATTTCTTTAACTATTGTCCAATTACGTTTCATTCATTTTTCCACACTAATTAAAAAGAAGATAATGATGATAAAAAGGAATTACCCACCTTCGTCTCCAATAACCACATCTGAAGAGCCTTGTGCCACAGAACCTCCGCAGGAGACAGGATCACCAACCCTACCTGCAGCCTTTCCGTTTATAAATACATGTGGTGCACCGGATGCAATGGT
>JBNMJE010000139.1:0-4510 GCA_050873645.1 Succinivibrio sp.
ATAAATTATGGACTATGATATACCTAAAATGAAATTAAGGCAAGAAAAATCCATAAAAAACAAATGGGAAATAATTAAATATAGGGAATTTGTGAGGTTCGTCACCCATATTGTAAACTAGGGTGACGGGAGTTTAGGTTGACTAGGTCGTTTTTTTTGCGCTATGCCTTTCTAACAGGTCTTCATTTTTCTAAAAATAAAGCTGTAGCGTAAGCTACAGCTTTATTAGTTCTTTAACTTTTCTAAAGTACGATTCTTATCTTAAGATCTTGCTTGCCATTCTGTTAAGTGGAATCTCAATTAAGTGATGTACGATGACAGCAGATACAAAGATAGTTAGACAGAGAAGAGTAGTAAAGATGAGGTTATGCTCGAAGACAAAGCTTAGATTCTGTAAATCAGCATAGTCTATTAAAGCTCTAATCACAATGGTATGGATTAAGAAGATTGCATAAGAGTAGCTACCTAATATTACTGAGAACTTATTGTTAAGTAATCTTGAGACCAAACCTTTGTTTAATAAGAATAACCAGAACAAGCCTACAAAGCACAGCTGTAACCAAAAGCCTCCTAAAGCCCATCTAGTTAAATCAGGAAACCAGGTTTGCGCATTTAAAAATGGGATCTGCTCAGGTGGAATTGATAGACCATCTGGCACAGGAACACCTGTTGAGCCAGCATATAAACTTATCACAATGGTAATCAGTAAGATTGCTTCAACAATGGTTATTGCACAGGTCTTAACGCTTGAAGGTAAGTTTATCTGTACAGAATTATCGTCTTTATGTAGAAGGTAACTTTTGTAGATCTCACTTAAGAGGTAGCCAAAACCTACATAAGCAAAAGCTCTTACTAGCGGATAGATAAATGGCACAATGATGTACATGTGTCTTGAGTACATAAAAAGACAGATAAAGGAGATAGCTCCTATCACAAGATTTGCCTGCTCATGCTTTAGAGCCTTTAAAATACAGAAGTAAATTACAGAGACAAAGAACAGTACATTTACAAACCAAGCAACATACAGAATGGTTGCATCAGGACCAAAATGGTGAGTGTTCCAATCTAAGAGCAACAGTGAGTTGAAGATATTAACTGAAAGCGGATATTGAGAAATATTAAAGCCTGTAGCTATATAGCCTATGAGGGTAAGGGCAATTACAAATGGAGCTAATCTTAACCATTTACGCAGAGCAAAGTGCAGGACAGTTTCTTCAGTATTGAGCTTATAGAACAGGAAAAAGCCAGACATTAAAAAGAACATCTCTACAGCTTGCCAGCCTGATCCCCATTTTACAAGCCAGGAGTATTCTTCAGTTGAAGATAGATTCAGATAAGCTAAATGCACTCCAACTACTGCAAAAATTAGCAGAAAACGCAAAAACTCGAGGTTCTTAAAGCCTCTTTCACTATACTTTCTCATTTTGATTCCTAAGGTGAATAAATGTAGTTAGATTTTTATGTGTCCGTATTTTAGACAATGTTTTTTAAGATCAATGTTATAGATGTCACAGCAATAAAAATTCTTAGAAAGTTGTATTTTATAAATGACATAATGTTCTTAGATTAAGAGACATCTAACTAAGCACTGACAACAACAAAGCTTTTACATGAAAAGGATCGTGTTCAATGAAGAGCAATACTGAGCTTACAACAATCTGTTATTTAGAGCAGCAGGGTAAATACCTGATGTTGCACAGAACCAAGAAGCAACACGATATCAATAAAGACAAATGGATTGGTATTGGTGGTCACTTTGAATATGGTGAGTCACATGAAGAGTGTATTCAAAGGGAGATGACTGAAGAATGCGGTATTACCTTATCTGATCCTGTATTGCGAGGCATTATTACCTTTGTCTCAGATGAGCCTGTTTGTGTGTATATGTTTTTATTTACAGCAACAGCCTATAAAGGAGAGCTTTTAAAAGACTGCAACGAAGGTGATCTTGAGTGGGTAGATAAACACGAGCTTTTAAAATTACCTTTGTGGACAGGTGACAAGATCTTTTTAAAACTATTAGATACAAGAGAAGAGTTCTTCTCATTAAAGCTCTGCTATGAAAGTGACACTCTTGTAAAAGCAGTTTTAGATGGAAATGAGATTGATCCTAAAGCTTACTGCTAGCTTTGAGAAGCATGGTAAATCTAAGAAAATTGAATAAGGAGCAAAACATGATAACAGTATATTGCTATGAGAAATGTTCAACCTGTAAAAAAGCTCTAAAGTGGTTAGATGACAATGGTATTGAGTATCAGTTAAAAGATATCAAATCAGAGCATCCTGACGAGACTACCTTAAAAGCAATTCATGAAAAGAGTAAGTTGCCTTTAAAGAAGCTGTTTAACACCAGTGGTCTATTGTATAAAAGTATGGAACTTGCTAAAAAGCTGCCAGACATGAGTGATGATGAGCAGTTTAAGTTACTCTCATCTGATGGTATGTTAGTTAAAAGACCATTAGTTGTAGGGGATAACTTCGTGCTGATTGGCTTTAAAGAAGCTCAGTGGTCTGACGTGCTAAAGTAACAATAAAATCCATAATTCCTCTTCTTTTATGTGCCATTTAATTACTATATTCTTGAATAAATGGCGCTAATATCCATCCTTAATATCTTTTAAATCGCTTATAAAAGCCATTTTTAAAAAAAATTAATATATTAAACGATATGAAAGTTCTTTTCATTTTTTCTCTTGAATTGTCTTTTTAGTTAGAATATACTAACTGCACTTAGTAATATGCAACTTTAAGTAGTTGCTGCTAATTATATTTATAGGAAATTAAATATCATGAAAAAATCATTATTGGCTTTAGCAATTATTGCTGCATCAACAACTGCAACTGCAGCAACTGTATATGATAAAGATGGCACCTCATTAGCTGTTGGTGGTCGTGTTCAGGCTGTTGTTTACAATGGCAAAGCAGACGCTGCTGAGATCGCTGAGAATGATGCTGGTTTAGTTAACTCAGCTCGTTTAAACATCGAAGGTAACACCAAGATCAATGATTACGTATCAGCATTTGCTTTCTCAGAGTGGAACATGGCTGATGGCAACAAGTCAGCAACAGGTGATAGCATCAATACTCGTGAGCAGTATGTTGGCGCTGATTTTGGTGATTTCGGTAAATTATTAGTTGGTAAGACCTACGATGCTGCTAACGAAGTTTTAGCTGCAACTGACGTATTCGAGGACTTCGGTGCTCGTTTACAGGGCTCAATCAACAATGACCGTCGTACCGGCATGTTCCGTTATGTATATGACAACAACGGCTTCTTCGGTTCTGTATCTTATGAGACAGCATCTGATGAGACTACTGTTCAAGGTGAAGATTACGATGTTGAAGGCGGTTTCGCTTTATCAGCAGGTTACACCATCGGTGACGTAGTATTTGGCCCATTATCATTCAAGGCTGGCTACTCATATGTTAAAGGTCAGGATGATTTCACTAAGACCATTAAAGTTGACGAAGATGGTTGGTCTTTAGGTTCTTTTGATACATTCAAGATCATTTCAGCATCTATCTCTTGGGGTTCAACCGATAACGGTTTATACATTGGTGCTTTATACAACACTCAGCGCATGAAACAGAGAGCTAACGGCTTTACCTTTGATGATGGTGAAAATGATCCTGTATCATTATATGGTACTTCAAATTCTTCATTTGCAACCAAAGTTAAGGGTTATGAGTTTGTTGTAGGTTATACCTTCGAAAATGGTATCGGTGCTTTCACTGGTTATAACTTATCTGATGTTAAGTTAAAAGAAGGTTCATTCAATGAAGGTTCAGCAATCTACCGTCGTGTTCCTGTATACGTAAACTATACAATCAACGACAACTTCAACATCTGGGGTGAAGCTGAGTTTGATGCAAATTCAACCACTGAAAAAGATGGCCAGCTACAGGGAGGTGAGACTGGTACCATGTTATCAGCAGGTGCTCGTTATACCTTCTAATTTGAAAATCTGTTAACCATAGAAACTGTGTTAGGGCGGGGTTAAAACAACTCTCGCCCTTTTTTTACGCTATAAGCTTCCATTTGCTTTCATACAGCATCACTCAACATCTTATATCACGACTTCTTTATATCTTTGATCCCCTCTAATATCTGTTTATTAAGCCATAGAAGGCAATCCTAACAATCATAAGGTCTTATCCATTTCAGATGCTATAAACGTCACCAGAATGGCTGTACGTCGTCTAGCATAGTAAGTATCAAGCAGATCTTTTCAATTAGCATGTAGCGGTAGATACGTGAAGCTAACTGCATCAAAAGTCCATGAAGCAAATAATCGATCTTAAAAAGATAAAGACCTTCAGCAATGAATCATTGCAGATCTGAAGGGGAGTCATGAAATCAAGAAGGGAAATTCATGATAGGTGCAACTGGGACTATTTTTAGAGTGGACTATTTTTAGAGGTTGATGCGTTCTTATTCAGTAAGATTAACCTTCAAATCATTGAAAAAGTGAGTATCAAAATGGAGCAAATCAAAAATTCCTAAAATTTG
>JBNMJE010000140.1:0-4400 GCA_050873645.1 Succinivibrio sp.
ATAATGTCACCTGCGATATTTTTAACACCAGCTTTTGAAAGAGAATTTACTAAAGTTCTAAAAGACTTAGTAGTAAAGCTAGGATCGCCTACAAACTTAATTAAAACATTACCGTGTAAAGTTCCGTTCTGATCTGTAGCAACTTTGCCTTGAGCATCAGCATTATTTGCTGCAACTTCTAATGTGGTCTTAAAGGTGTAGTCATGACCTAAATAAAGAATAGCAGCAAGACCTGTAACAACTTTTAGAGTTGAAGCAGGATGCATAAAGGTATCAACATTCTGACCATATATCTTATTGTCGTTAGGCTTTAAATAGGCTACACCAACTTCTGATCCTGGAATTGGGTTAGGAGTTGCAACAATAGCTGAGGATACAGATGAATATAAAAATAGAGGAATTGCGAAAAATTTTATGAATTTGTTTTTTATAAATTTGTTCATTTTAGATAGTGCGTTATATGTAATTTTTAAGTTGAGAAATTATACAACTATATGAGCATTACGTGTACAGATACGTGCACAAGAGTTCTCATGTGTAAAGCAAAGTATGAAACAGCTCTAAATTACACATCAAAAATCAGTTTTTGGGGATTAAATTTAGCCATTTTGTCATGATCTTTTGCTTAAAGTGATGAAAAGCGTGTGTTTACGTAACAAATGCTGATAACAAAAAGCTGAGCTATTCGTAAAATATGATAAAATCTGCGCAATAAATCTATGACGCATTTTGCGTTTAAAGGAGAATATTCATGATTATTGAACCTAAGGCACGTGGTTTTATTTGTGTTACCACTCATCCTACAGGCTGTGATGCTAACGTTTTAGAGCAGATTAACCTAGTTAAGAAAAATGGTAAGGTAGAAAATGGTCCTAAGAAAGTACTTGTTATTGGTGCTTCAACAGGTTATGGTTTAGCTTCACGTATTAGCGCAGCTTTCGGTTCAGGCGCAGCTACAATTGGCGTATTCTTTGAAAAACCAGGTACCGCTAAGAGACCTGGTACAGCTGGCTGGTACAATACCGCAGCTTTCACAAAGTATGCTAAAGAAGCAGGTTTATACGCACACAACGTTAATGCTGATGCTTTCTCAAATGAGTGCCGTGATAAGGTAATTGAGATCATCAAGCGTGATTTAGGTCAGGTAGATTTAGTTGTTTACTCTCTTGCAGCTCCTGTAAGAAAGATGCCTGATACTGGCGAAGTTGTAAGATCATCATTAAAGCCAATTGGTCAGACCTACACTTCAACTGCTATTGATACTAACAAGAACGAGATCATCACCTCATCATTAGAGCCAGCAACTCAAGAAGAGATCGACAACACTGTAAAAGTAATGGGCGGTCAGGATTGGGAATTATGGATTGAGGCTCTAAAGAATGCAGGTGTTTTAGCTGATGGTTGCAAGACTGTAGCTTACAGCTATATTGGTACTGAGATCACTTGGCCAATCTACTGGCACGGTGCTTTAGGTAAGGCAAAAGAAGATCTTGATAGAGCAGCAAAGGCTAACGAGCAGCGTTTAGCTTCACTACACGGTGATGCACGTGTTGCTGTATTAAAGAGTGTTGTAACTCAGGCTTCTTCAGCTATTCCTGTAATGCCTTTATACATCTCAATGTGCTTTAAGATCATGCGTGAGCAGGGTATCTACGAGTCAGTAATTGAGCACATTTACAGATTATTTGCTACAACCTTATATGGCAATCAGGCTGAGGTTGATGCTGAAGGTCGTTTACGTATGGATTCATGGGAATTACGTGATTCTGTACAGAACAAGTGCAAAGAGTTATGGCCACAGGTTACAACTGAGAACTTATTTGAGAAAACTGATTATGCTGATTACAAGAAGCAGTTCTTACAGTTATTCGGCTTTGAGGTGCCAGGCGTAGATTACACTAAGGATGTAAATCCAGAAGTTGCAATTGATAATTTAGATAACCTTGTAGGTTAATAAAAACTTACATCGTATCAATAAAAATTCCGCTATCACGTAAATGACAACGGAATTTTTTTTCACAGAGCTTTGAGAACAGAGTCTCAAAGCTCTACTAAATTAAGCTTTGATATGGCTCTTATATGCAGTAATGGTGTTCTGCATTAAAGTTGCGATTGTCATAGGACCTACACCACCAGGAACAGGTGTGATAAAGGCAGCATGTTCTTTAGCCTTTTCAAAGTCAACGTCACCACATAATTTGCCATCAGGCATACGGTTAATACCTACATCAATTACAGTAGCTCCGTCTTTAATTAGATCGCCATCTAAGAACTTTGGTTTGCCTACAGCTACAACCACGATATCAGCATTTTTAATTAACATCTTCTGATCTTCAGGCTTTGAGAAACGGTGTGTTACTGTAGTAGTACAACCTGCTAATAACAGTTCTAAAGCCATAGGACGACCAACGATATTTGATGCTCCAACAACTACAGCATTTAAACCTTTAAGATCTTCACCTAAGGTCTTGTGTAATAAGGTCATAACACCATGTGGAGTGCAAGCACAGATATAAGGAATTCTCTGTACTAATCTACCTACGTTGTAAGGGTGGAATCCGTCAACATCTTTTGAAGCGCTGATCTTTTCAACAATGCTTGATTCATCTAAGTGTTTTGGTAATGGGAACTGAACTAAGATGCCATCAACTTCATCGTTGTTGTTAAGATCATCGATGATTTTATCTAATTCTTCTTGAGTAGTTGTTTCAGGAAGATCATAGGCAAAAGATTTGATACCAACTTCTTCACATGCCTTGCGCTTATTTCTTACGTAAACCTGAGAAGCAGGATCTGAACCTACAAGCACTACTGCAAGACCAGGCTGTCTGTTGCCTTTAGCTACGCTTGCATCAACAACTTGACGAAGTTCAGCTCTTAGTTCTTTTGCAATACCTTTACCATCAATAATCTGTGCTGACATTAGTTATTCTCCACTGCACTGTTGTTATTTGTCTGTTCTGTAGGTTCTACAGCTGTAGAAGCTTCTGTAGAAACTTCAGTTGTAGCTTGTGCACTATTATCCTCAACATAATAGCTGATGCCACTGAACAGCATACGTGCACTAATTATAAACAAAGCTACAGCAAAGATTCTCTTTAATGTAGTTGGCTTGATATTTTTACCGATATTGACACCTAATGGTGCACAGAAGTAAGAAACAGGTACTACACAGATAGCTGCAAGAACATTAACTAAGCCAAAAGTACCGATAGGTGCATGATCTGGAGTTGTATTTGTAAGTAGCATTAAGATTGCGCCAGGTACGCAAACAAATAAAGATACAGCTGATGAGGTACCAATAGCCTTATGAGGAGGTACAGAGCAAGCATTTAGAATAGGAACGGTTAAAGTACCACCGCCGATGCCTAGCATTGATGAGAAGCAAGCAATGCAAAAAGCGATAACTGATTGACCTGCTTTACCTGGTAATGAATCAAAAGCAGGTTTTGCTTTTGCTCTAAATAGAGTATTGATTGAATTTAAAATCATTACTCCACCAAAGAGTAAGGTTAACCAGGCGCCTCCTAAGAATTTAGATACTAAGATACCTACAACCACACCAATTAACATAAATACTGACCAACTTTTGATTACAGCCATATCAGTATTGCCTTTCTTATTCTGAGAGAGAGCAGCAGAAATAGAAGTAGGGATCATGCATAAAAGAGAGGTGCCTGTCGCAACTAAAATAGCAATATTAGGATCTACTTTAAAGAAGAGGGTAAATACAAAGTAGAAGCATGGTACGAAGATAATGCCACCACCGATACCTAAAAGACCTGCTAGAAAGCCAGCTACTACGCCACAGCATAAAAGCATGCCGATGGTAATAGCTAATTCATATAAAGGAATACCAAGAATCATTCTATTCACCATAAAAAACTAAGTGAGCTAATTTTAGCAAAATTAAGATAGGTGAACTTAACTATATGGATTTTTTGTAAAAATGAACCAAGATATGTCAGAGAAATGTCTGAAAATAAAAAGTGATAAATAAGCCATTGCTCAGATCTTTAAAAGGAAAATGTAAAAAATTTCGAGAAAATTGTTAAAAATTCGTTGACGATAGGGGAGTCCTCCTGTATTATATGCACCGTTAAATCACTTCACCTCACTGAAGTGTGGTTGGAACAACAGGTTAAGACCTATTTATCCAGCAACTTGCGTCCTTAGCTCAGTTGGATAGAGCAACAGCCTTCTAAGCTGTGGGTCAGAGGTTCGATTCCTCTAGGACGCGCCAGT
Organism: Succinivibrio sp.; assembly: GCA_050873645.1. GTDB lineage: Bacteria > Pseudomonadota > Gammaproteobacteria > Enterobacterales > Succinivibrionaceae > Succinivibrio. Next base: position 4,246 of record JBNMJE010000140.1, read on the forward strand.
TCGAATTGATTTAACATTGTTTCCGATGGTGGCTATAGCTCAGTTGGTAGAGTCCCGGATTGTGATTCCGGTTGTCAAGGGTTCGAGCCCCTTTAGCCACCCCATCTGAAACCTCTCAAAATGCGGGAGTGGCGAAATTGGTAGACGCACCAGAT
>JBNMJE010000141.1:0-4339 GCA_050873645.1 Succinivibrio sp.
CGGTTATAAGTAACTGTGGTTCCATCAGCAAATTCTACCTTGCGTTCATCTTGGTTCGTTGTAGGAGGTTGAACATTACCGGCATAGAAAGAGCCTAAGATAAAACCTTCCTCGATGCCCTGAGGCATAAATACACATAGAACATCATCACCAACATCAGGCATATTGTAGTCGTGATTTTTGAAGGTATTACGGCACAATACAGCCAGCTCATGTGTTGTGAGATTATCCTCATCAGAGATGGTTACTCTTGCAGTGTGCTTTTGAGGATTAGTAGAGCTTACTGTACCTACACGAATGATCTCGGTCAGAGTGCTTTCTAAACTAGATACACGCTCATTTGCTGATAAAAAGTCGTTGTTCATTAGTATGTACTGTTTACTCTTCTAACATCCAGTGATGTCACATAACCATTAGGACCCATTGAGTGCTCAGCTCTTTCTATGATGAAGTTTCCATCAAAAGAACCAAAGCCAGTTAACTCAATTACTGAGCCTGCCACCATAAGAGGATCACCTACTACAGATAAAGAGCCTGTAGTCTGCCTTAAGTTCAGCGTACGCAGTGTTGCTTTGGCTAAACGCTCTGCTTCTTTTAAAGAACAGCATCGTTTCTTTAAAACGTATGTTTGACCTGATTCCTCAACACTATCGTCAGTGTAGGTGTAATCCTGATCTTCAACTTTCTGCTTTTGATTGCCTTTTTTAGATTTTGCTGTAGATGTCTTTTTAGACTTAGTATCTACATTGTTAGAGCCAAAGATGTCAGGATTTGAAGTATCAGCCTGTACTGCTACAGGAGATGACTGAACAGCAATCTTTGATTGAGCAGATTGAGCAGATTGAGTTGATGAACCGCCTTTATTGGAATCCTGACGTTTGGTAGTATCACGCCATTTAACTGTACATGCTTTGTATCTTTGTGACTGTTGAGCCTGAAACGACCAGTTTAAGATAGGGCTTGTACCCAGATTGTAGGTCTTTACAGCTTTCTTACTTTCATAGCTCTTTTGGTCAAAGATAATACAGGTTTGTGCACTTACCTTCACGGATAAGCCAGCGTCTTTACATAAACGCTGTAGAAGAGCCAAATCACTTTCACGTTTTTGGTCTAACCTGTCGTATTCTGGCACATCTTCACAGTCAAAGAAGAACTTAAGACCTGCCTCATCGGCTATCTGCTGACCTAACGTCTTTAAGCTTATGTTCTCAAAGTTACGAGTTTTAAGCTCTCGTCTGATGGTGTTATCTAAAGGAATACTTACAGCTGATAACTCAAATATTCTTGGTGAGCCTGAGGTCTTTAAGCTGTCGACGATCATGGTATCGGTTGCTAAGCTGCCTCTACTCTCAGTTTCAAAAGTAGCTGTGATTTTAGCACCGCGCTCAGGTGACCAAGAACCTGCCCATTTACCTGTTTCATCTTTTAAAGTGACTGTAAGTTCATCACCTTCATCTTCAATCTTATCGGTGTAAGAGATGTTTAAAAGATCTTCGTAAACGTCTTTTGAGATATCTGTATCCTGATAAACAACACTTACAAAGGTATGCAGTACAGAAGCTAAGTTATCCATTACTGTTTCTCTTCCATGGTGGTAATAACTGAGGATCTATAGTTCTGGGTGATACATTGATATCAGGTATAACAATCTGTAGATCAGCAGGCATGATTGCATAGTGGCTTAAAGATAAGTTTGCAGCTATAAGCTCTGACATCAGATACTCACTTCCCAACTGCTCTTTAGCAATCTTATCCCAGGTGTCACCTTGGATTGAATTATATATTTTGCTCATATTGTTCTATACTTTAAACAAATCTCAATCATTAAGGATGTGTCTATGCAAGATGATAAAAAGCTGTCTTTTAAAGACTGGTTTGATCTGAATTTCGGAACTGACAACGTACAAAGAACAGTTTTACTTATTGCTCTTGCAGTAATATTTCTTACTATTGGAGCTTTAGGTTTCTTTGCTTTGTACATTTTTTCTTTATTTATCTCCGCCTTTGCAGGCTTTTTATTCTCATACATAGTTGGCGACGGTTACGCTGATACAATAAGTTATGTTTGCATGGTTGCATTCCTTATTCTGGGAACTCTTGCAGGTGTTTTTTATCTACTAGAAGAGTTCCTGAGTATAAGCAGACTTAACTTTAAGAAAAAGTAAGCCTTGACCTGTCACTAAAGAGTTTTTCTAACTCTCTCTTTAATGAGTTACGACCCTCAGTTAAAGCCTTAGTTACCTGAGCATAAGGATCTACCTTTTCACCATTACCGGCATTAACTGTGATCTGAGGATTAAAGTTAACAACTATGGATGAGGTCTTAGTACTGTTGCCACCATAGGTTGAGTTAACCGTTGAATTAGATACGTTGTTAGTAGTTCCTAAACTTCTATCTAACTCAGGTATCATCACCGCTGATGGAACATAACCATATCTGTTTTGAGCTTCCTGACTTGAGAAGTTAGTTACAGCTTCATTACGTGCACTGTATTCAGCGTTTTGGGCTGATACAGATAACATTGATTCAAGTTTTGATAATGGAAGTACAGCTTCGTTTTCCTTACCTTCACCAATCAATGCTAGTGTAGGAGCTGTAGCAATACCACCTGTTGCAAGGGCAGGTATTTGAGGCATTTCAAAACCATAGGTTTTACCACCAACACCAGGCACCCAATCAGGAATATCAACACTGATAGAGCCAATAGATGAAAAGGCTTTATTGATAAGGTTGATTAAACTGTTGATAGGAAGCTTTGCCAAATCTACCAATGCGCCAAAGACGTTACCAAAGATATTTTTAACATTCTCCCAAGCAGCACTCCAGTTGCCTGTAAATACATTGGATACAAAATCAATTATGTTACTAAAGATTGCTTTTACTCGTTCCCAAACACTTGATACAGCTGATATCAGTGTCTTAAAGCTGTTTACTGCTGTTCCTATTACAGTTTGAACTACAGTAGCAATACCAGGGAACTTTTGCGCAAACCAATCCCATAGCTGACCTGCCTTTTCCTTAACAGTATCCCAGTTTTGATATAACCATACACCGGCTGCAATCAAGCCACCGATTAAACCAATGATTAAACCAATTGGATTTGCCATGAGCACAATATTTAAGATCCTGCCAGCTGCAGCCAAACCTTTCATTACAGTAGAGCCCACAATCATAGCTGCACTCATAGCCTTTTGAGCTGTTACATATAACCAAGTCTTAGCTGTTGATAAGCCTGTCATATTGGCTAAAACAGCCATTACAGCTCCTGCTGTTTTTGCTACAGTAGAGCCCACAATCAAAGCTGCGTTTTTAGCCTTTTCTGCAACTGTAAGTGCAATGGTCTTGTATGTCTGTAGACTAAAAACTACAGATAGAGCTGACACAACAGCTTTGTATGCTGTAGCAATTCCTTTACCTGTTAAAAGAACAGCATTGTGTACTTTATGAGCTACAGTACTTGCTATGACTTTGTAGGTGTTAAGGCGAAACAGTGCAGTAAGCCCTTTAAGAACACTTGCAGATACTCTCATACAAGTAGAGCTTGCCGACATTACGCCATTTGCTACAAGCCAAACCTGCTTTAATCTGCCGAAGATTACAACACCTCTGCCAATACAGGTGATTAAGCTACCGGCTACCCATGTTAAAGCACCAAAGGCAATCTTACCACCTGCCATTACACCAAAGAGATATAACGCGCTCTTGGTCAATGTAGGGAACTTTTGTGCAAGATTTACGATCATTGTGCCAAGCTTAATGGCTTTGCCTAAAAGGTCATTCCATACAGGTAACAATTGCTGACCAATAATGATGGACAGAGCCTTCATATTGTTAGCTAAGATCTTCTGCTGAGCTTCAGCAGAGCTGTCAGCAATATCAGCATCTTTTTGAACACTGCCTTTATTGTCTGATGTAGCTGTATTCATACCAAGATCATAGTAACCAGCTTTGTTTGAAGACAACTTATCTACTGTAGCCAGTAACTCTTGGTTCTTACCAAAGATTTTAGACATGGTTGCCTGTTTTTCAGCTTTTGGCAACTTGTTTAAAGCATCTAAAACAGCAGAGATAGCAGCCTGAGCTGATTTAGGACCACCATTCATTGCCTGAGCTAATTTCTCGGCATTTATGCCTAGAGCATTCCAACCTTCAAGCTGATTCTTGGTTGCCCCCTTGCCCATTGTCAGAGACTTGATAAACAAGGTCTGTGAGGTGGATGCGGCACTTGCTGATGAAGACATCTTGGTAAATGCTGCTGAAAGGCCTACAATCTGATCATTGGTTAGTGAGGTGAATGATCTTACTGTAGTAGCAGAGTTCTGCATTACACTGATTAAA
>JBNMJE010000142.1:0-4335 GCA_050873645.1 Succinivibrio sp.
ATAAATCTGAGTAAATTCATCAAAAACAAACTTTCAAAAGCTAATCTAAGTATAATTTTTCAAAGATAGAATATTTGCGACTTTATGAAAATATTTTTCCTTAATGCGCTAAGATAAAACAAACTAAGGAAAGAGTTATGCTCAAATTCAAACTAAACCAATTGAGATTGAATAAATTGAGAGCTTTAGTAAGTACCTCAATTTGTACAGCTGTATTTTTGACAGTACCTTTTTCAATATCATCTGTAGCTCATGCTGAAGATAACATTGTAATTCCTGATTTAGGTCCTGCCGGTATCCGTGGTATGACCGTTCAGGCTGAAAAGAATTACGGTGAGTTCTTTATGCGTAAAGCCAATGGCGCAGGAGCAGTAACTGCTGATCCGGTTTTGAACGAGTACATTGATACTGTAGGGTCAAAACTCATCATGAATGCAAGCAATGTCTACTTTCCTTTTGAGTTTTTCCTCTCCTCTGATAAAAGTTTGAATGCTTCAGCTTTTTTAGGCGGTAAGGTTCAGGTAAATGCAGGTCTATTCCATTACACAGATAATGAAGATGAGTTTGCCTCTGTTTTAGCCCACGAAGTCTCTCACGTAACCCAAAGACATATTGCAAGGCTCATTGAAGCTCAAACTGACAGAACACCTGTAAGTGTAGCAAGTATCATAGGTTCAATTGTAGTTGCTCTGATTAACCCAACAGTAGGTATGGCAGCTCTCTCATCAAGTACTGGCCTTTTAGCTCAGGCTGGCATTAACTTTACTCGTGATAATGAATCAGAGGCAGATAGAGTAGGTCTTGCAGTTTTAAATCGAGCAGGCTACAACCCTATGGCTATGAGCGATTTATTTAAAAAGCTCTTAGCTCAACAGGGTAATATCAATCCAGCTTTTAGCATGTTAGTAGATCACCCACTATCTGAAATTCGTGTAGCTGAGACTTATAATCTTGCTAAAAACATGCCTAAAAGACAGAATTCTAAAAAGCCTAACTTCATGATGGCAAAAGCTCGTGTAGATGTGCGCTATATGAAATATGACCTTAATTCTTTAAGAGAAAGACTTCTAAACTCAAGAACCGTAAACTCAGTTTATAAGAACTATGCTTTAGCCTTGATCTCTCTTGAGAATAAGAAATTTGATGAAGCATCAGGTTATCTCTCTAAGCTCAATCTTCCATCTAACGATTTTGTGCTAGATGTCTATACGGATATTGATATTGCTCAAGGTAAATACCAGTCAGCAATCTCAAGACTAAAACCTGTCTATGACAGAAAACCTAATGATGGTGCGATTGCTTTAAATCTTGCAAATGCATATGTAGAAGGCAAACAGCCTGATGGAGCGATAAAAGTTTTAACAGCCTTTACAAGAAAACGTCCAAATCATGCTCTGGCAACTGATCTTTTAGTTAAGGCCTATTTCCAGAAGAAAGATAAATGCAACGGTTTCCAGACAGCTGCTTGGAACAGTGTTTTGAGCAGCAACTACAATCAGGCTAATGGCTTTTTAACTGACGCCTTGCATGTATGTACAGGTAATGACAGAGAAATTGTCAGAGCAAAGTTTAAGAACTATAACTATCTAAGAGATTTCGACGCTCAGTTTGAAAAGAAGCAATAGTTCAATTAGTAGCGATAAAATTAACCTAAAAAGTTAATCAAGAACCAAAACACCTTTTAGAGCACAAATTAGATCACCTACAATTAGCTCACAAACTACAAGCTACACATAGCTTGTAGTTTGTGTATAGCCTATCGTCTTTGCAAAAATTATGCATTTAATGCGATTTTTGTCACTTTTTTGATTATTGTAGTAAACTACTCACAGTTTTAACTAGGACTCTTATATGTTAAGAGCTTAGAAAAGTTAATAAGAGAGATAAAAATGGTACAGTGTGTTCATTCTGTAAAAGAATTAAGAGAAATCATCAAACCTTTAAAAGCTCAGGGAAAAACTGTAGGTCTTGTTCCTACCATGGGAGCATTACATCAAGGTCATGCCTCTTTAATTTCTACAAGTGCTAAAGAAAATGACATCACTGTAGTCAGCGTTTTTGTAAACCCTACCCAGTTTGGTCCAAGCGAAGACTTTGATGCTTACCCAAGAACTTTAGACAGTGATCTTAAAGTTGTTGAAAACGCAGGTGGTGACATTGTTTTTGCACCATCACCAAAAGAGATGTATCCATCTGAGGATATGACCTGGGTTGAGGTAACCGGCAATATCACTAAGGTTTTATGTGGTAAGACCAGACCTATTCACTTCCGTGGTGTTGCAACTGTTGTATCAAAACTATTTAACATCGTAGGACCTACTAGAGCTTACTTTGGTCAGAAAGATGCTCAGCAGGTTGAAGTTCTAAAGAGAATGGTAAAGGATCTGTTCTTTGATTTAGAGTTAAGAGTAGTTCCAATTAACCGTGAAGATTCTGGTCTTGCTAGAAGTTCAAGAAACACCTACTTAAGCGCTGAAGAGAAAGCTGCTGCTGTAGTTCTATCTAAGTCATTAAAAGAAGCTTTAAGGGCATTTAAAGACGGCAACAAAGATGTTGAGTCTTTAAAGGCATTAGTAACCGATATCATCAAGAAAGAGCCATTATCTGATATCGAGTACGTTGAGTGCTATGGATTGCCAGGCTTATACGAGTTAGATAAAGAAGTTAAAGCACCATCTCTGTTAGCTTTAGCCGTAAGATTTGGTAAAACTCGTCTTATCGACAATATTATTCTGGAGTAATCATGATTTATACCATGATGCACGGCAAAATTCACCGTGCTACAGTAACTGAGGCAAACCTAAACTATGTAGGTTCCATCACCATTGATGAGGATCTACTAGATGCAGCAGGTATTCTGCCAGGCGAAAAAGTTCAGATTGTAAACAATAACAATGGTGCAAGACTTGAGACCTATACCATTCCAGGTAAAAGAGGTTCAGGTGTAATTTGCCTAAATGGTGCTGCAGCTCGATGCGCCCTAGAAGGTGATATTGTCATCATCATTGCTTATGCTCAGATGGATGAGAAAGAAGCTAAAGCTCTTGTTCCTAGTGTGGTTTTACTTGATGAGCATAACCACATTGTTAAAAACTTTAAAGAGAAAGCTGGACACACCGTTTAATGAAGATCTTAAAATTCATCACCGACTACATGGCAGTCGGTGTGCTTTTAGCAGGCATATTGGGCGTTTTCTGTCCAGATTTTTTCACAACATTTAAAGTTATCACTCCTTACCTCTTAGGTTTCGTGATGTTTGGAATGGGTTTAGGTCTGTCCTTCCATGACTTCTTTAATGTAGTAACTAATCCTAAAACTGTAATTTTCGGTATCTTAATGCAGTTTGTAATGATGCCTTTAATTGCAGTTATTCTTACTCAGGCAATTCATATTCCACCTGAGTTTGCAGTAGGTATGCTGTTAGTAGGTTGTTGCCCTGGCGGTACAGCATCTAACGTCTTAACTTATCTTGCTAAAGGTAATGTAGCTTTATCTGTATCTATCACTATCTGCACTACCCTACTCTCACCTATTGTTACCCCTGCAATTTTCTACTTAATTGCTCATAACAGTATTGAGATTAACTTCTGGGCAATTGTCCTAGATATCTTAAAGATGGTGGTGGCTCCTGTATTTATCGGTGTTCTAATCAATGCTCTGTTAAATACTGTAGCTAAAAAGATCTTTGTATTTATGCCTTTCATTTCCTCAGTTACCATCATGGTAATTGTTGCAATTGTTTGTGCACTTTCAGCTGAAAAGATTGGTTCATCAAGCATTCTCTTATTCGTGATTGTTTGCATGCACAATATCTTAGGTATTGCTGTAACTTACATCATCTCAAGACTATGTAAGTTCAACAAACAGGACAGCCGTACTTTAGCTATTGAAGTTGGTACTCAAAACTCAGGATTAGGTATCATTCTTTCATTACAGCATCTAACAGCTTTTGCAGCTGTCGTAGGTGCAATCTTTAGTGTGGTACAGAATATCATCGGCTCTATCTTTGCTGGCTTCTGTAAGCACGGTAATTCATCTGATGAAGCTGTGCAGATGGAAGTTGCTAAAGATCAGAACTAAAGTAACTTTTTTTAGTTTTGATATAATACAAACCTCAGCTTAAATAAAAGCACTGAATGAACATTGCTATACATCTCAGTGCTTTTAACAGATTTGCGAAGAAAACAAAAATTTGTAAATGGTCTGAAACAAACTTTTTCAGATCTTAAATTAAGCCATATTCCATGGCATCAAACTCTCTAAGACATCAGAGGAGATTTTGTGGCTCTTGTAGCCAGTGATTGTTCCTCTTTTGTCTTTTTCAAATTCAATCTC
>JBNMJE010000143.1:0-4240 GCA_050873645.1 Succinivibrio sp.
CAATCTATGTAACTGATTAGCTCTTTAAAAGAACTGCTATGTATGTAATTTGATTGTCCGTTCATATGACCTCCTTTGATCTGTTGGAAGTCATTGTCGAACTTTTATTTTTTTATCTCAGCTGGGTCTTGGGAAAGTTACGATCAGGATTAGCACAAAGCTTAGAATGGGCTTTAGATATAGTTTTTTAAGATCTGTAGTTTAATAGCAAAAGAAAACCTGTGAGGCTTTGATACTTCACAGGTTTTATTGTTTCTTATAAGCTGATTTTAATTGAGCTTCTAAGCCTATTTTACTTTGACTACGTGAGCTGCTGATCCTGAGTAGCTCTTGAACTCATCAACTAAAGCATCAGCAAAGCCAGGATATAGTCTTGAAACAGCCTTAGATGGTAGAGGAGCATCCTTGTCATCATATAAGGTAATAGCTGTTGATGAGCCATGGATACCTAAACGGATCTTGTACTTACCATGCTTGATATCAAGACGAATATTAGCACCTAACTTAATTAAGTCATCAGCACTGTCTAGTACTTCAACCTCGTACTCAGCCTTTGATACTGAGTGAGAATTGATCTTCCATCCACATCTTGGTAACAGACCGTTTAACAATTCCATAGTAGTCTCGAATGGAGCTTCTACTAAGATTGCATCATGGTTGTTGTTATCCTGACCTAAAGATACGATTAAGTTATCAGGATCGTATGCTGACTGCTGATTCTTAGTGTCGATCTCATGAATGATCTGATTTGAAAAGCCCATTGCAAAACGCTCTTGCTCAATCAAATCAAGTACATCTTTCATCTTGGTACCTGATGATAGAGAGGTCATTGAGCCTACTAGCTTAGTTGCAATACCAATTTCGCCCTGAGCATTTCTACCTACACGGATCTGGTAAATCTGCTTGTAGCGTCTTAGACCAAGATCAGCATCATTGTCATCATATGGCTTACCAAACTCAGTAAAGTCACGAGCAATGGTAGTTAATACGTACTGTCCCTGAGCAATCTTACCTACAGCTACATTCATGGTCTTTAGAACTGATGCTAATAACATCCATGCATCATCCTCAGACTTAATGCCATGTGAACCGTCATGCTCGAACCAGACAATAGCCTCACCTGAAGACCATTGAGTATGGCAACCTACATCAGATCTGTATGGAGCAGTTGGTGCTCTTACATCAACAGCTTCGCCTACAGGACCTGTTAACAGCTTTTTATTTACAACAGGAAGCTGTAACTCTGGGTTGATACCTGGATTATCAAGTGACTGAGGAACTACAATACGGTTATTTGTTACTTCAGCATCAGCATGTTCATAATAACCTGTAGGTTCTCTTGAACTTTTATCCATGCCGAAATATTCTTGCCAGTAATTTCTGATGGTTACACAACCTGACAAGGTCAAAGCAGGAATAGCACCAATAGCTACTAATGCAGCTAGCTTTTTAATTTTATTCCTTGACACCTAATATCTCCTTAATGTGTATTCTTAAAGCTTAAAAAAGCATCTGAGAATCATTTTCTCAGATACTCTCTCTAACTTTATGCTTTAGCTTCTTTACGCTTTAGATTAAAAATAAAACTTCCGCCTTTAAAGGCGGAAATTTAATCTTAATCAAAGTCTTGCTGTAAAAGAGGCTTTTGCAGATAGTTAAATAAATTATTGCTTACCATATTTAAGACTTCCTTAATTGAAGAAAGTTCAGGATCATAAGCATTAATATATGTAGGTTCTGCACCTGGCTCGTAATAGCAAACGCTAGAGAACACAGCATCAACATCTGTATCTGACAGAGTCAGAGAGCAACGGAAATCAATCATTCTCTCAACGCCTGCCTGAATTAACAGAGGGTCACGCATTTCTTTACGGAAATTGATAACACCCATTGATCTGTCGTCTAAAAAGATCTGATCTGGTCTTACACCGGTCTTTACCCAGTGATCAGCTTTATCAAATGATCTTTCTAGCTGATTATCAGAATGATAAGTGAATGCTACCTCATAATCACTTCCTGGTGGAGGAGCTACCTTCTCACCGCTCTTTTGTACGTCATCATTTTCAAAATCTGACATAATGTCTACTCCTTTCACTTATCGTTATACTGAAACTTTTTTATTTTCTCTTAAAGCCACGGTCATATTAAACTCAGGCTTATTAGGCTTAGAATTCTTGCTATCTACACAGAAGTAACCTTCACGCTCGAACTGGAAGCTCTGACCTACTACTGCTGACTCTAAGCTCTTTTCTAAAACTGCGTTTTCAATTACAGTCTTTGAATCTTTGTTTACTGTAGCTAAGAAGTCTTCAGCTGCACCTGGATTTGGAACATTAAATAGGTTCTCATACAGGTTTACGATGCCTCTGTAGCAGTTATTAGCATCAACCCAGTGGATTACTCCCTTAGGCTTGTGACCTTCTACGTTAGCGCCTACTGAATTAGGAACAGCATTGCAGTGAACAACAGTTACCTTACCGTTCTCATCTTTCTCACAAGATGTAGCTTCTACAATGTAAGAATTTCTCAAACGAACTTCATGACCTAACTTCAGACGCTTGTACTGCTTGTTAGCTTCTTCTCTGAAGTCTGCCTCATCAATGTAAATTTCCTTGCTGATGGTAATGGTTCTTGTACCCATTGCCTCATTTTCAGGATGATTGTTTACTGTGTATGAAGAATCAGTTACGCCCTCTTCACCATAGTTGTCGATGATAAGCTTAATTGGGTGTAATACAGCCATTGCTCTTGGAGCGTTCTTGTTGAGATCATCTCGAATGCATGACTCTAAAGCGCTCATCTCAACCACGTTATCCTGCTTGGTAACACCGATACGACGGCAGAATTCTCTAATTGAAGCTGGGGTATAACCACGACGACGAAGACCTGAAATGGTGGTTAATCTTGGATCATCCCAACCATCAACGATGCCTTCTTTTACTAAGAGATTTAACTTTCTCTTTGAAGTAATTGAACCTTCTAGGTTCAAACGGCTCATCTCATACTGATGAGGTCTTGCTTCAATAGAAATATGCTCTAATACCCAGTCATACAGTCTTCTGTTATCCTGGAACTCAAGTGTACAGATTGAGTGGGTAATACCTTCGATAGCATCAGAAATGCAGTGGGTAAAATCATACATAGGATAAATGCACCATTTATCCTTGGTAATAGCATGCTCTGCAAAGCGGATACGATAAATTACAGGATCACGCATACAGATAAATGGTGAAGCCATGTCGATCTTAGCTCTTAAACAAGCCTGACCTTCTTTGAACTCACCGTTCTTCATCTTCTCAAACAGAGCTAAGTTTTCTTCAACTGTTCTGTTTCTGTATGGGCTCTCTTTACCTGGCTTGGTTAAAGTACCGCGATACTCACGGATCTCATCTGGTGATAACTCATCAACATAAGCTAAGCCTTTGTTGATAAGCTCTAAAGCATAACCATACAGTCTTTCAAAATAATCTGATGAGTGGCAAATCTTAGTCCACTTAAAGCCTAACCACTTAACATCATTCTGAATTGAATTGATGTACTCCATATCCTCTTTTTCAGGATTGGTATCATCAAATCTTAAGTTGCAGGTACCCTTATAGTCACGAGCTAAACCGAAGTTTAGGCAAATTGATTTAGCATGACCAATATGAAGATATCCATTTGGTTCTGGAGGAAATCTGGTAGCTACGTGATCTGTGCGTCCTTCTTTAAGATCCTCATCAATAATGTCGGTTATAAAGTTGCGAGGGATCTTTTCCTCTTCACCAACAGTATTACTCATTTTTTTAACTCCAATTTCCCAGGGTAATAATATTTTTTCACTGATATGTGATTAAAATTCGTCTATTAGTGTGTAATTCTAACAAATGGGCTCTAAACACTCAATTTTATTAGCAATTTATTGAACAGTTAAGCTTTTTCAATAATTTTTTATTGTTTATTTTCAATAGGTTATATTTTTGCAAATTTCCAACAAAATAGAAGATTTGCGACACAGATTTGATTTTTCAGTTTATATGAGTGGTAGTCGCTTTAAGACGCTCTAGAGCCTGCTTGTATCTGATGTCTTAAGCTAAATCTCGTTAAATTGCAGTAAAAGACTTATAAGCTCAATTATCTGCACATTTATCATGCTTGCATCTACACAACAAAATAAAAAAATTATATAATCTAATGATTATTGAAACGACATGAACTGTCTAAATATTGAGGATTAACAAATGAGCTTTGAGTCAGAAAA
>JBNMJE010000144.1:0-4098 GCA_050873645.1 Succinivibrio sp.
AAAATTCATTTTTGCTGTTTTATAGAAGGGCTTGATTTTTAAGATCGTTATAAGCAGTTTTAATAGCCTTAATTGCATTAAGGCAACGTGGATAACCGATATAAGGAACTACCTGTGATACAACCTTAATTAAAAGCTCCTTGTCATTTCCTACTTTAAAATTAGCTTTAATGTGAGCTTTAAGTTGCTCCTCACAACCGCCTAAACTTAATAAGAAACAGAAGGTGCACAGCTCTCGTTGACTGTAATTAAGCCCTGTACGAGTGTAATAATCACCAAAACAGTTATCAGTAAGCCAATAGTTGATGTGCTCTGTATCAGCATCGCCTGACTTGTAAAAGTCACGCATAGATTCACCAAAAATAGAAACCTGTGCTTCAATCCCCTTTTCAAGACGGTTATCAGTAGTTGTTGTAGCTTTATTTGATAAGGGAAGAGATATACCTATTGAGGCAAATGTTTCATTTACAGCCTTAAGAAATGGATAGACTCTTCCTATTCCAAGATAGGCAACACTCTGATAAACAATCTCTTTTAATTCATCAGCACCCAAAGAGAAATTCAAAGAAGCTTTGATTAGAGCTTTAAATTCATCGATACAATTACCACCTAATAGTGAGGACATAATCGCCATCCATCTTGTTTTATCATCAAGCCCATCATGATTTACTACCTCGTCAAAGGCAAAATTATCAAAACGCTCAATAAACTCAGGATCTGTTCTTAAAAATGACGATTTATAGTTAGGAAACATCTTTTCGTGGTACTGTTTTGCTTTATCAGTAATTGCCATAGTATTAGCTCCAAATTAGTCATTGAGGTTCTTATTAACCCAATTAGAGATGACATCATAGGACTTACTTGCATCAGCTCCATGAATTGCAATTGAAGAGCCAAATGAAGCACCTGTACAAACTCTTTTTAAATCACTTTGACTCTGACCTAGTCCGCTTCCTTCATGTGTCATTAAGCACATTACTTTTTTACCTTTAAAATCCAATCTCTCTAATAATGAGAAGACAGCCATAGGGAAAGTGCCCCACCAGCAGGGGCCACAGACAAAGACGTTGTCATATCCCTCAAGATTATCTAAATACTCCTGTAATTGAGGTCTTGCCTTGGCTTTAAACTCAGCTAAAGCCTGTTTTGTACATTCGTGGTAATCCTTTGGATATAAAGATACGGTTTTAATTTCAAACAGGGTTCCACCTGCGGCCTTTTGAATATACTCTGCGCAGATCTTGGTGTTACCCTTGTCTAAGGACACGATACTGCCATTTACATAGTTCTCACCAGAACGTGAGTAGTACAGGATTAAATTCTTTGCCATATTAAGACCTCTTATTTTCTATGACTTAGTTTTTCTCTAACCTGTTTCATAGGTTTTGTCTTTTCTATGCTTAAAGTTTAAATTTGTATTACTTCTCAATCAAATCTTTTTACTTCTCAATTTAATAAGTTATACTTATCAATTAAGTACTAACTAATTCTGAGGTTGTGTAGTTTTTGAGGTAAGTTTTTGAGGTAAGTTTTTGAGGTAAGTTTTTGAGGTAAGTTTTTGAGGTAAGTTTTTGAGGTAACTATGCTTTTAAAACAAATTGAATACTTTAAAGCTGTAGTTGAGACTGGTAACTTCTATCTTGCTGGAGACAAATGTCATATCTCACAATCAGCGATCTCACAGCAGATAAAAAAACTTGAAGATGAGCTTAATGTACGCTTACTGGACAGGCACAACAGAACCTTTACTTTAACTAAAGCTGGCGAGCACTTTTATAGAAAGTCATTAGTGCTCATAAGTGATATTCGACAATTAGTTTTAGATACTAAAAGAATTGCTGATGAGAAAAACTCTGTCTTTAGGATTGGCTACTACAAGGGCTATCATGGAAATGAGCTTACAGATGCGGTATCAAAGTTCTCTGAGCGCAATCCAACAGTTAAGATCTCAACTTTTGTAGGCAGTCACGAGGAATTGTTTTATGCCATGGAGAACAACAAGGTTGATTTGGTGCTAAATGATCAAAGACGAGCATTTTCTGACAGGTACCACAATGAGCTTCTCTCTGAGAGTTATATCTATGTAGAGATCTCTAAAAAGAATCCCTTAAGTAAACTTACAGAAATCGAAATTGATGAACTTAAAAATCTGCCCTGTATTTTGGTTATCAATGACAAAGCCAGAGCTGAAGAGCAGAGGTACTATGAGGATGTCATTGGCATTAAAGGCGACTATATCTTTACAGACTCCATGCAGGATGCCCGCTTAAAGATAGTAACCAATCAAGGCTATATGCCTGTGGATGTGATCGGTAAGAACACTTATTTTGATACAAGTGTTGAGAGACTCCATTTAGTAAGGGATGGTGAACCTGTACGCAAGAGTTATTGCATCTTTTGGAAAAAGTCTAATCACTCAGAATATCTTGAGGAGTTTGCTTCATACTTAAGAGAGCTGTTTTAAAGCATTAGAGCAGTTCTGAAAAGAACTGTTCAGTAAGATTTATTCAGGTCGGTGTTATCTGGTTGGTGTTATCTTTTCTGAGTAATCAGCTATGTGTAATGTAAATGGCTCTAGAATGTCTAGAGTTTACGTGCGACGATAACAGCAAACTTCTGCATTCTGTAGACACATTCTACAAAGTCAAAACCAGCATCTTTTAACATGCTTTGTTCAGCATCTACAGAGCATTCTCTGTCAAGCAATCTGCGTTCCTGCCAACGCTCAATTTCCAAAGGTGAAAGTGAGCTTTTCTCAAGATGTAAATACCAGTACTTATCTAAAGCTTCAGTCATCTTTTCATCTTTACCACAGAACTGATCGTAATTGATAAAGACGCCACCTGATGGCAAGTGAGCATAGATCTTTTTAAACAGATTTAGCTTTGCCTCATCTTCTAGATGATGAATTGATAAAGCGCTGATAACAGTATCAGCACTAAAGTCATAGTCATTAGTGTAATCTTTTACAAGATACTGAACGTTATTCAAACTTGCAAATCGTGCTCTGGCAATATCGAGCATCTTGTCAGCAATATCTACTAATGAGTATGAAGCGTATGGGAAATGCTTATAGTAGTACATGGACAAAAGTCCGGTACCAGACCCAAGATCGACAATCTGTTTTGGCTTGATGGAACTTGCAATAAAATCTGTGGTAGTTTCATAGAAGTCTTCGTAACAAGGAATAAAGATCTGTCTAGACTTGTCATAGATCTTTGAGACCACATCAAACAAATTCTTGATGTTCTCAAGATCTGATTTTGATTTAATATTCTCTGACATATAAATTCCCTGTTAACTAATCGATGCAACCAAACTTTAAAGTTACAAGTTTATAGGAGCTAACCTTAAACTATAGCCATA
This sequence comes from Succinivibrio sp., assembly GCA_050873645.1. Taxonomy (GTDB): domain Bacteria; phylum Pseudomonadota; class Gammaproteobacteria; order Enterobacterales; family Succinivibrionaceae; genus Succinivibrio. The sequence goes on from JBNMJE010000144.1 coordinate 3,367, forward strand.
TCGCGAATATAACGTGCGCACAGGCCAATGCAAAGAGGCCAGCGAGTACATCATCAAGCATCACACCTAAACCGCCTCCTATGCGTTTATCGAGCATGCTGATAGGAAATGGTTTTAAGATATCAAATATTCTAAATAATACAAAAGCTAAGATTGCGTAATACCATACAGAAGGAAAACAGATGATAGAGATAAACATACCATCGAACTCATCAATCACAATAGCGCTGTTATCATGCATACCCATTGCTTTTTCGGTTACAGATGAAGTGTACCAGCCTAAAAAGAAGGTCAATACTGCTACAGCTATCTGCACCTGCCATGGTAGATAAACTAGAAGCATACAAATAGGTAATGCTGCTAATGAGCCATAAGTACCTGGAGCCTTAGGCATTAAACCAGATCCAAAGCCTAATGAGATGAAATGAATTGGATTTTTGATACTAACTTTTGATAGGTAAGATCTGTCATGCTTGTCCATAAAAACATCCTTTAGTTGTATTTAGCTAATTATAGCCTGTTTGATGAGAGTCAGAAAATGACACTGCAAGAAAAGTTGATTTTGAGTTGAAGAATATAAAAACAGAGGGTTCAGAAAAGCAAAAACCCGTAACAGAAAACTGCTACGGGTTCTTTCAAAAGGAAGCCTGGCAGTGACCTACTCTCACACAAACGTACGTTGCACTACCATCGGCGTGACTGCATTTCACTTCTGTGTTCGGAATGGGAACA
>JBNMJE010000145.1:0-3969 GCA_050873645.1 Succinivibrio sp.
AACTATTAACAGGCATTTATATATTTTTTAGGCAAAGTCGATATACATAAAATCGTGGAGACACATCTATATGCCACCTATAAATCAGAATTCATCATCATTTGTATTATTAGATGAAATCAAACAGAACACATTAGAAGAACTTTATGACAAGGTTGTTGATCTTTATGACAAGAAGTTAATGTCAAAAGAGGATCTGACTAAGGTTAATGAAGCATTAGTTACTGTAAATCAGGTGTTCTTAAAACAGGAAAAAGCAAACTTCACCGTAAGACAGGCAACACTAGCAGATGTTGACTCTCTTATGGATATGATTGAGTACTGGGCAAAGCAGGGACAGAATCTTCCTCGTAAAAAGAATGACATCATCCGAGGTATTCAGACCTTTGCTGTCTGTGTCAAGGATGAGAAGGTTGTAGGCTGTGCCTGTTTATATGTTTATGACTCAGGTTTAGCTGAAATCAGATCATTAGGAGTTTCACCTGTAATTCAGCGTCAGGGGCAGGGTAGAGCCATTGTAAATTACCTCTTAAAGCGAGCATCAAAGATGTTCATTCAAAGAGTATTTGTGCTCACAAGAAGTCCTGAATTCTTCTCAAAAGTAGGCTTCCAGAAAACTGTTATTGAAGCACTGCCTGAAAAGATTTTAAAAGACTGCGAAAACTGTCCAAAACGTGAGAAGTGCGATGAAGTGGCATATATCTATAATGTAAAGGATCACAACTAATATGAAAATCACCAGAAAAACTTTTGACGAGGTAATGTTCCCTTGTTACACCCCAATGAACATGGTTATTAAAAAGGCTCATGGTTCATATGTTTTTGATAATGAAGGTAACAAGTACGTTGATTTAACCTCAGGTATTGCAGTTAACTGTTTAGGTCATACCCCTGAAGGAGTTCAGAAGGTAATTAAAAAGACCTGCAAGAACTTAATTCATGTAAGTAATATCTTCTGCAACGAGTACACATTGTCTTTAGCTAAGAAATTAACCTCTCTTACAGGTTATGACAAAGTCTTCTTTGTAAACTCAGGTGCTGAAGCTAATGAAACAGCTTTAAAATTAGCTCGTCGTGTAGCTTTTGATGACTATGGTGCTGAGAAAAATGAGATCATTTCATTTGTAAACAGCTTCCATGGCAGGACCTTCTTCTCTGTAACCGTAGGCGGTCAGGAGAGCTATTCAGATGGTTTCGGTCCAAAACCTGCTGCTATTACCCATATTCCATACAATGATATTGCAACCTTTGAAAAGACCATCTCAGATAAGACCTGTGCTGTGATCTTAGAGCCTATCCAGGGTGAGGGCGGTATTATCAAAGCAGATGATGCTTTCTTAGTAAAAGTCCGTGAGCTATGTGACAAGCACCATGCTGCTTTAATCTTTGATGAGGTACAAACCGGTGTCGCAAGATCAGGTACTCTGTACGCTTATGAGCAGACACCTGTAAAACCTGATATCTTAACCTCAGCTAAAGGTTTAGCTTCAGGTCTTCCAATTGGTGCTGTATTAACCTATGACAACTTTGCTAAACACTTTGTACCTGGTACCCATGGTTCAACCTTCGGTGGTAACGCCTTAGCTTGCTCTGTAGGTTGCTATGTACTAGATAAAGTAAGTGACAAGAAGTTCTTAGAGAATGTAAAAGCAACATCTGAGTACATTAAAGCTTCAATCAAGAAACTTGATGAAAAGCATCATGTTTTTGATGACATAAGAGGTGAAGGTTTACTCATGGGCCTTGTTTTAAATAAGAAATACTCAGGTAAGTCAGTTGCTCTGCAAAAAGAATGCTTTAAGCACAAGTTACTGACACTAACCGCTCATGGCGATGTCTTAAGACTGGCTCCTGCATTAAACATTAAAAAGTCAGTTGTTGATGAAGCTATGAAGCTTTTAGATAAAGCTTTAACTGACTTTGTTAAAGACAATGCTTAATAATAGGGGATTTTAGACGATTAGAATGAATTTACCTTGTTTAAAAGCACAGCTTTAACAAGGTTCAGTTCAATCGCTACAAATTCTAAATGGGCACTGTGTGTAATTACTGATACATGCAGTGCCTTAATAGTCTTAGTAAAACAGTAGCAATATAGTTGCACCACAATCTTTTGATCATTGCAAACTAAACTCAAGATCTCTGCAAACCTTATTCAAGATCGCTACAACTAAAGTTTAAGATCGTGGTCTCCCTCTTTTAAGCTCACTGCAACTTAAATTCAAGATCGTTGCAATCTCACCTTAAGATCTGTGCAAACTTATTAAAAGATCGTTGCTAACTTTGTAGAACTTACAATAAATGCCAGTAATTACAATTACCCAAATTTTTATTGTGTATAATTGATGAAAAGTAAGTAAAACAGGAACTCAATAATGAGCAATAACGAATTTTTACCACTACCAGATAATCCTGATTGTTATGAAGATCTAAAAGACGATAATTGCTACTTTGTAGATAAGACAGAGTACTTAAAGACTGTTTTTACAAGTTCTACAAAGGTTCTATTATTTACAAGACCAAGACGTTTTGGAAAGACTTTGCTCATGACCATGTTTGAGTCTTTCTTAAAGATAAATCCTGAGAAGCCTTTTGATACATCTTTACAGCAAAAATACTTTCATGGCACCAAGATATTAGAGGACAAAGAGTTCTGTTCTAAGTTCATGGGACAGTATCCTGTTATTAGTGTTTCTTTAAAAGATGTAGATGGTGACTTCTTTGAAGATGCTTATGAGTGCTTTGCTTCAACCATATTCAGACTAGCCTCAGAATATGAGTACTTACTTAATAGTTCAAAGTTATCTGATTCAGATAAAGAAGAGCTAAAAAACTTAACTACCAAAAGTTATTTATTACAACTTAAAAATCAGATTAGCATCAAGGATTCATTAAGAACCTTAGCTACAGCTCTTTACAAAGAGTATGGCAAGTATCCAATACTACTTATTGATGAGTATGATGTACCACTTGCTAATGCATCATTTCATGACTTACAGAACTCCAAAACATATAGTAAAGATGAATCTTTTATAGCAGATTACCATTCAAGAATGGTAACCTTAATGAAAGGCTTTTTAGGTATTTTAAAAGATAAAAAGACTCTTACTAAAACAATCCTTACAGGATGTTTAAAGGTAGCTAAGAACAGTCTCTTTACAGGTGTTAATAACTTTAAGGTAAATACAGTCCTCTCTGAAAACGAAGACTATACAGGTATCATTGGTTTTACCAAAGAAGAAACCTATAAGTTCTTAAAAGACTATAAAATGGACAACTTTGCTCAAAAAGTCAAAGAGCACTATGACGGATACAAGTTCTATGACAAAGAGATGTTCTGCCCTTGGGATATAGTAAGTTTCATTGGTGATTATTATAAAAAGAACTTAAAAGGAACTTTAAAGTTAAACAGATTAAAAAACTACTGGGAAGGTACAACCTCTGATAAATCCTTATCAGGCTATATTGGTTATTTAACCGATAAAGACAATCAAAAGATGCAGGATTTAGTTGATGGTAAAGCTATTAGTTTCCAGTTAAACGAATCCATGAACTATGACTGTCTGTCAGACCATAACTCAGATGATTTCTGGTCACTATTGCTACATTCTGGCTATCTAACCTTAGATTGGGAAAAGACTGATGAAGCTGAGTTATCTAAAGACAGTAAAACCAATAAAGAAGTCTTTGCAAAGATTCCAAATTTAGAAATCCTTGAGTGCTTTAACGATAATATTAAAGAAAGATTCGGTTCTGAATTTGTAAGGCTAAACTTGCATACTAAACTAGTTGATGCTTTTTCTTGTGGAAATCAAAAGGAGGTCTACGACATCTTTTTTGACATGCTACAAAAATATGTCTCAATCAGAGATACAGCAACTAAAGCTCCTCACGAGAACTACTATCATGGTTTTATCAATGGCATCTTTACTTGTTGTGAAGATATCATATCTGAATACCATTCTAACT
>JBNMJE010000146.1:0-3958 GCA_050873645.1 Succinivibrio sp.
CATGAATCCTTATTTAATATGATGGGTATTGATCCTGTAGTGCTTCAGAATACTAAACTCAAGAAAGCTACTTTAGATGATGATATGGGGTTAACTGTTTCTGAATGATTTCGTGTAAGAACAAAAACGAGATCTTAGGGAAAAATTCAAAGTGATTGGAAAAGCGTGTTTGGAAATCTTAGATGGTGGAGGTAAACGGGATCGAACCGTTGACCCTCTGCTTGCAAAGCAGATGCTCTCCCAGCTGAGCTATACCCCCACAAGAGGAAAGTTTTACATCATCAAGATGGTGGAGGTAAACGGGATCGAACCGTTGACCCTCTGCTTGCAAAGCAGATGCTCTCCCAGCTGAGCTATACCCCCACAGGGTGCTTATGTCAGATTACATGGTGGAGGTAAACGGGATCGAACCGTTGACCCTCTGCTTGCAAAGCAGATGCTCTCCCAGCTGAGCTATACCCCCAGTCTGACACTTGAACGAACTGGTCTCGTTCAAAAGCCGTTACATTATATAATGAGTTTAAAATTCGTCAACTACTTTTTTTAACATTTCTCAAAAGATCTTAACAAAACGGCTTTTATATCGAAAAAAATTTTTTTCAAAACGAGTGGTTCTTCCGGTCTAACACAAAGATCAAAATAATTTTTAAATTTCCGTTGACAATAGTTAGATATCTAACTATTATTAAGACATGAAATATTTAGCAGTTTTTTACGCATCGAGAATAAGAAAGGCTGCCAATCAATTTCTAGCAGATGAGCTAGAGAAGGCGGGTCTTAAAGGAATAGTTCCATCACATGGAGACATTATTAAATGTCTTCTGATGTTTGGTGCTATGCCTATGCATGAGCTTGCTAAAAAAGTAGACAGAACCAAAGCTACTGTGACAGTGTTAATTGATAAGCTCGAAAAATTAGAGCTAGTTAAAAGAACACGTTCAAGTACTGACAACCGAGTAACTTTAATCGAGCTGACTCAAAAAGGTCATGACTTTAAGCCAATCTTTGACAAGATCAGTCACGATTTAAATGAAAAGGTTTATAAAGGTCTTTCTACTGAGGAAGCTGAGCTTGCAGAAAAGCTTATGGATCGTATTCGTAAAAACCTCGAATAGTATTTTTTTATATCATATTAGTTAGATATCTAACTATTTGTAGATCTCATTGCAGATCTTAAAAGTTCTTATTAGAGATCTAGCTAATTATGTAAACAGGATGTGGCCACTATCCACTTACAGTTGATATACGGTTTTGTAATGTTTAACACTTTTTCTATGATGTTATAATTCTATGGAGATATAAAAATGGATCTTTCATTTAAGTTATCAGACAACTCAAAGAAATTAGAGAAGTTAGTTAAAGACACTAATGCAAGCTTTGCTGACATTGGCTCATTTAGTGGTATTGGCTCTTATGAGATGGAGTGTAAGGATGCTAAGTTGACCTGCCCATCTAAGTTATTCTTAAAAGACATCTTAGGTCTTACAGGTTGTGAGATCTCTGTAAACAAGATGACAGCAGGTTCAAAGGCTCCTTTTGCTCACAAGCACAAAGAGAATGAGGAGCTTTGGATTGTATTAAAAGGTACAGGTTCAATTGGTGTTGATGGTAAGGAGTATCCTGTAAAGGAAGGTTCATTCTTAAAGATCTCACCTGATGGTGTAAGAACAATCAGTGCAACCACTGATTTAGAGTTCTTATGCATCCAGACTAAAGCAGGTTCTTTAAATGAAAGCACTTTAACTGATGGTGTGATCTTACAGTAATTAAGAGTAATCTCTTGTGTTTACCATGTCTTCTACAAGTAAATAGAAGGCATGGTGTTTTCATGAACCAAAGATTGAAGATCTCAAAAAAGACTTATTGCTTTGAGCTCTCACGATGTTTCCTATTCCTCTTTAGCCTATTTCTATCTAGCTTATTCATATTTGACCGATTCAATTAACCGCGCTCAGGTTAATGCACTCAATCATCTTTGACTAAAAACACCAACAGTATTTTTCATGAAGATGACTTTTTCATGTAAAATGAGCTCATTTTGTAGGCAAGAGCTTTGATGTTTTCTCTTTTAAAGTTCTGACATACAACACCTTGAACACATGCAAAAGAGATACCAGCGCTTTATTACAACACTAAAAGCCTGGTATTAAATACTGTAGTTGACTACAGACAACAACTTCAATGTTTAAGATTGATTTTAATTTTGGCATTTATCTAGTTGGATTTACCTTGTAAGGACATCTAGTTAAATTAACCTTATTAAGTTTAATTTTATAGTTATAAACAGCACGAGACACATTATGAGTGATACACCATCTTTATTGGCTTTATCTCCTCAAGCCATGGTTGAAGCTGCTGAACATCATGTGATGGACAAAGCTTCTAAGAAATTTATGAGAGCTTTTTTACTAGCAATTCTTGCTGGTGCTTCAATTGCTTTAGCTTTCTGCTTCTACACAACAGCTGTTGCAGCTTTAGGCGATGGTCCTGGTAAAGTTGTAGGAGGACTGTTCTTCGCACTAGGTCTATTCTTAGTAGTACTTTTAGGTGGTGAGTTATTCACCTCTTCTACTTTAACTTTAATTGCCAGAGCATCAGGTAAGATCACTACTGCTACTCTATTAAAGAACTGGGCTACAGTTTATTTTGGCAACTTTGTAGGTGCCATGATCATTGTGCTTCTGATCTTTTTGGGCAGAACCTATATGAACTTTAATGGCAATTGGGGGCTTACTATTTTAAATACCGCACTGCATAAGATTGAGCACGTATATCCATCTGATGGTGTAGGAGCTGTAGCTTATGCACGTGGCTTTATTGAAGCTTTATGCCTAGGTATTGTCTGCAACATCATGGTATGTGTAGCAGTATGGTTATCATGGTGCGGTAAGACTGTAACTGATAAGCTCTTAGTAATGCTCTTCCCTATCGGTATGTTCGTAGCATCAGGTTTTGAACACAGTATTGCTAATATGTTCATGATCCCTATGGGTATCGTTTTACACTACTTCTCTATTCCTGAGTTCATGAATAACGTCAACATCGACCACTATGCTGATCTTGATGTAATGCACTTTATCTTCTCAAACTTAATTCCTGTAACCATTGGTAACATCATCGGCGGTGGCATGATGATCGGTTTATTCAACTGGTTTATCTGGAAGAAGACTAAGTAATACAATTGCATTATCAGTCTTTGAACAAAGAGCGGACTTAAAATATAAGTCCGTTTTTTTTAGCTTATCATCTTTAGAGTAAATTCATTTGTGAATGTTAATGCTTGCTAAATAACCATGCAAAAAATACAAAAGCAGCTACAAGAGACAGAATTATTTTTAGAAAAGCTTTTTTAGTAGTATCAGGTTCTTCTTCCTCTTTAAATTCTTTTACTTGCTTACCACAGAAAGGACAATAAGATGCAACAGGAACACCGTTTAAAGTTGTAATACGAGGAACTATATTTCTATGACAATTTGGACATGTCACTTTCTGCTCTGAGCCATAGTAATCTTTTTCATTAGCAAGTTCTTTAGCGTTAAGAACGTTGACTCCGCATGCTACAGGATATTCATTTTGTTTAGTTGAAGATACATCAAAAGATACAGGATCAGCCATTTTGGGAACACTGGTAAAGTGCTTAATCTCATGAAAAGTAAAGTAGTACTCTGCACTATCTTCACCCTGAATAAAACCGTAACCTTCTTTTTCGTTATAGAACTTTATTCTGCCCTGCATACTCACTGCCCTGCATACTCAACATTTTCAGATAACTTTTATAGAACACTAAACCTGTTGTGATAGAGTAAAAGCTCTTACCTTAGGATCTGCATTAAAGACTGTTGCAATTCTTAGTAGCTCATTCTTTTTAGGTATGATGTTGCCATAGTCTCATTTAGAGCATACATAAACTCAATAACAATTCAGCGTTAATTGTCTATACCATTAAACAAGCACAGCC
>JBNMJE010000147.1:0-3717 GCA_050873645.1 Succinivibrio sp.
GATTAACAAAATACAGGATTGAAATGGTCTTTTCAATTCAAGTTTTCAAAGAACTTTTAAGATCATGTTAAATGAACTTAAAGGGTAAAATATATTATTCAGAGGCTTCGTTTTTACCCACAACTATGCTCGAAGCCTCAAAAAAGGCGGAATTTCTTCCGCCTAAGCTCTTTTATGAACAAAATCAAATGTTGTGTGGAACTAGTAATTAGTAGTTCTCAGCGTGAACTTCAAAGTAGCTCTGTGGGTGGTTACATACAGGGCATACCTCTGGTGCTGTAGTGCCAACTACGATGTGACCGCAGTTTCTGCACTCCCAAACAGTTACACCTGACTTCTCAAATACCTTTTTTGCTTTTACATTCTCTAAAAGCTTACGATATCTTTCCTCATGGTGTTTCTCAATCTCACCTACACCACGGAATTTCTTAGCAAGCTCAGGGAAACCTTCAGCCTCAGCATCTTTTGCCATGGTCTCGTACATGTCGGTCCACTCGTAGTTCTCACCAGCTGCAGCAGCTGCTAAGTTCTCTTCGGTGTTACCAATACCGCCTAACTCTTTGAACCACATCTTTGCGTGTTCTTTTTCGTTATCAGCGGTCTTTAAAAAGATAGCTGCAATTTGCTCGTAACCTGCCTTTTTGGCAACTGAAGCAAAGTAAGTGTACTTGTTACGAGCCTGTGACTCGCCTGCAAATGCATCTTTTAAGTTCTGCTCAGTCTTAGTACCAGCATATTTATTCATAGTTAGTCTCCTTGAGTCAAATGACTATCGCATGTGTTTAATTATTCTCAGAGCACTCTTTGCATACGCCTGTAAGGCTTACGGCACAGCTTTCAACTGTACCTTGTACATTTCTTGCAAAGACTGTTTGAATCTTATCGTAATCATCCATAAAAACATCAAATACGCGCTTACACTTCTTACAGTAGAAATGAGCATGAGGCATTGGATTTGGATCAAAATGCGTAATACCATCTCCAACATCTAGTGCTTGAATTTCGCCTATATCAGTAAGAAACATCAGATTTCGGTAAACTGTACCTAAAGACATCTTAGGATGTTCGACTCTGATCTCCTTATAGAGCTTTTCAGCTGTAGGATGATCAATACGACCGCATAGATATTCTCTAATTACGTTTCTCTGTTTGCTGTTCCTTCTCTGGAGCATAATTCCCTCAGTATTCTTATTAAGAATGATTACTGTTTATATAAATATATTATAGTTATGGATTTTTAGCTACTGCTATTATCAATAATAATTATCAACAGCGTAATTATCCACCAAACGTGTTGCAAAATGATGTTTTCATCGCAATTTTGCGATGAATTGCGCATTTTATTTTGAAAGTAGTTTATCCCTGATAATGGAAAGCTCATTTCCAGAAGATAAGTTTGATTTGATATGGAGATGCCTAGCTTATAAATGAGAGAAAACGCTAGTAATCAATGAGTGAAACGTTGTTTGATTATTAGTTTTCATTATGTTCTCTTACAAATTTTACTGCCACAAGATATAAACACAATGAGCCTAACATAGCTGCAATACATAAAAATACGTATTGTTGCGCAAATACGTTAGTAATTACGGCACAAATGATAGGTCCTGACAAGTTACCTAATTGTTGCGAACTGTAGATAAGCGAGTAGGCTTTGGTCTTGTTCTTACTTGCCACATGTTTTGCCGTAATTGAGTGTACAGCAGGGGCGATAGCACAGATACACAGACCAAAACAGAATTGACCTAAGGCAAACAGAGAAATACCTCTTACAAAGGTCTGAATTAAATAGGTGACAGCAGCTCCTAAAGAGCTTACAGCTAAGATGTTCAGGTAGCTGTATTTATTGCCATATGAGCCCCATAAAGGAGAGGCAATGGCACCTGCTATACCACTTAGAGCAAATACAAGACCTGACATGACAATCGGATCTTTATATTCAGTAAGTGAGATCACATAGGTAGATAACATTGGCACTACCATCATGATAGACATGGCATTGATAAAGATACAGCATGAGAGTGACTGAATAACCGGATCTTTTAGTAAAGGGGCAAAGCTGTTGTCTTCTGTTGCAGTGTGAGAGGTTGCATTGTGAGAGTCTGTTTCATCTTTTTTAACTTGAGGCTCTTTTACGACAAAGATATTTAAAAGTGAGGTAATGGCAGTCACTATCATCACAATAAAGAAACACTCTCTTACCCCTGTGATTTCACTTATTACACCGCCGATAACAGGTCCGATGATGGTGCCTGTAAGGTTTGCACTTTGGATAAAGCCCATGGCTTTACCGGTTTTATTTGAGCTTTGCAGTTCTGAAACTAAGCCTAAAAAGGCTGGAGTCATACCTGAGGCTAATCCCTGCAACGCTCTTGATAAACACAGTTCAATTGCATTAGTTGACAGATAGCAGCACAGATATGAGATACACAAAATAACCGATACCCTTACGAGCATGGTTTTCTTACCGTAGATATCAGCAAATTTTCCCCAAACGGGAGAGGCGAACATGCTGACAATAAAGGTTATGGAATAGGCTGTAGCAACATAGATGCTAAGATAGTCTGTCTGACAGTTTAACTCGTCTTGCAGATACAGAGGCAAAAAGGGCATTACCAGTGTATTAGAGCTGCTTAAAAGCAGCATGTTCAGGGTAAGTACGATTAAAGTTAACTGTCTTAAATTCATAAGACGTAATTATAGGCAATTACAAACTCAATTGCCTTAATAATTTACAAAATTTGACCTAAAAGATGCTGTAAATCAAAAGACTAAGTAAAAGTTATTAAGCACCGATGATAGATCCTGCTCTGTCTATTACGTGTCCTATAACTCTTATGGATGTAACTTCATCCTTTGATAAAAACTCATCCTCGTAAAGTCTGTTATCTGATCTGATGATCAAGCCTCCACGTAAAGGTGCAATCAGCCTTTTTACATGCAATCCCTGAGTGTCGCAAAAGGCGTAGATATCACCATCGACGATTTTTAATTTAGGATCACAGTCAACGATTACATAGTCACCGTTTCTGATTAAAGGCTCCATGCTGTCGCCAGTTACTTTAAAACTCTTACAAAAGGCACAGCTTCTGATACCGTACTTCTCAAAATAAGACTTATGGAATAAAGATAAGCGGTCATATTTGTATTCAACAAATTTAGGCTCGGTATCGGTATTAGGATCGAAGGTAACCTCATAACGAGGTACAGGGTAGTAGTCACTGCCAATGACAGGATGCTCTTCAGAGAACAGAGTTTCATCACTCTTGTCTCCTAAAAGAAGCCACATAGGTGATACATTTAAAGCTTTGGCAATTCTAAGAGCAGTATCAACTTTAAGATTAACAATCTTATTATTGATAATCTGTGACAGACCGCCCTCAGAGATTTTAGCTTTTGAAGCTAATTCAAAACCAGTCATTCTCTTTTCGTATAGAGTCTGTTTTATACGTTCACCAATTGTTTTATCTACCATAGCAAACTACCTTAAATTATTTATTTAAGTGCAGTATACAAGCGTAAAAAGCTGTTTTTAGGTTGTGCCCTAAAAGAGGTGTACTAAAGATAATATTGCTCAAATTAAGTGCTTTAATGTTTTACTTAAGTGCATTTAGATTGAATGTAGATAGACTTAAGATCTCTTTAAAAATAATTGAGAACGGTGTTACTTAAAAAATACACTAAAAACTTATGAAATGGCGCATTAAATAAGGGAAA
>JBNMJE010000148.1:0-3611 GCA_050873645.1 Succinivibrio sp.
CTTTGTGCCTCAAAGTGTTTTAAACAATCTTAGACGACAACTTATTGAGAAACTAAATAAGTTAAAGACAGAAAAGAGAAAAGAGATAGTTCATAACTTTGAAAATGCCCCAATGTTACCTGAAAAGGAGCAGCATTTAGGATTTATGGCCAATATCTATAACGAAAAGGCTTTAGATTTTTATAAAAAACATGGTGCAAAAGATATAGAGCCAGCTTATGAAACAGAGCGCGTTCATGATGAAGAATGCGTGCTGATTTCAAAGCACTGTCTGAGATATTGCTTTAACCTCTGTCCTAAGCGCCACAAGGTAAAAGCTCAAGATCTTTTCCTCGTCATCGGCAAAGCAAAATTTAGATTAGAGTTTGATTGCAAAAACTGCTATATGAAATTGATAGGTCCTTTGAAGTAGCATAATTCAGAGGCATAAGCCTCTGAATTATGATCTTCAATTACTTATTGCATGAAAGATCAATTAACTTTAAGGTCACATTAAGAGATTTTTCAAAAGCATTTAATGGTAAGAACTCTGCATAAGAGTGGAAGTTATGAGCTCCTGTAAAGTAGTTAGGAGTTACTACACCACGAACTGATAAAGCAGAACCATCAGTACCACCTCTCATTGCATAAGTTTTGGCTTTAATTCCTAACTCATCAAAAGCCTTATAAATTAGAGCTACTGGTTTATCCTCTTTAGTTACATTGTTAGCAATGTTCTCATAGGTATCACTAATCTTGTAGCTAATTTCAGCCTTAGGATGAAGTTTCTTCAACTTCTCAATGTTAGATGCAACCTCTTCTTTTCTCCACTCATAACGATCTTTATCATGATCTCTGATATTCATTTTTAGAGTGCAGTAAAGAGGATCTGCTTCAATACCGGTAAACCACCAGTAGCCTTCTTTATCAGCAGTCCATTCAGGAGTCTGATGTCTATCAAACATGCCAATGAAATCATGAGCCACTAAAAGAGGATTTACTAAAACGCCCTTTGATGACATTGGATGAGCTGAAACACCTTTAATCTTGATTAAAACAGAGCCTGCGTTAAAGGTTTCATAAACTACTTCACCTAAAGAGCAACTGTCGATAGTGTATGCATAATCAACTTTGAATTTGTTCAAATCCATAAGTTTTGAGCCTTTAAGACCAATCTCCTCATCAGGCACAAAAGCAACTTTTAAGGTTGGGTGTTTAATGGACTTATCATTATGCAAAACAGTTAATGCTGTCATGATGTTTGCCATTGCAGATTTATTATCAGCACCTAAAACAGAGGTTCCATCTGAGAAAATAATATCCTGACCTACATAATTTTGAAGTTCAGGATGTTCACTTACTCTAATATAGATCTCGCGCTCTTTATTTAATAAAACATCGCCACCCTCATAGTGAATGACTTGAGGATGAATATCAGGATTTAAAGAAACATCAACAGTATCTAGATGTGAGACAAAGCCTACAACAGGACCTTCTGCATTACCATGTAGAGTACCGTAAACAATAGAATGCTCATCAACACTGATGTCAGTTAAACCTAACTCTTCTAGATCTTTTGCTAATAAATTTGCTAATTCAGTCTGACCTTTAGTACTTGGAACAGCCTCGACAGAAGCATTTGATTGTGATGTGATTGCTACATAGCGAAGAAATCTTCTTAATAATTCATCTTTATTATTCATTTTAAATCCCCATAACAAAACTGCAGTCATATAGACTGCAGCTTTTACATATTAAGGTTGTGGATACATGGTTGATGGGTAATCAAATCCACTATTAAAGCCTAAAGGTATTCCAATCATCCAGTAAGCGTATAACACTGCTGTTAGGACAATCAGAAGAGCAAATGTGTAAGGTAACATCATTGAGCTTAAGGTTCCAACACCTGACTTCTTACAGTATCTCTGGCAGTATAAAATCAGCAATGGATAGAATGGGAATAAAGGAGTACATACGTTTACAGCTGAGTCTGAAACTCTAAAAGCTGCCTGTGTAAGTTCAGGTGAAATACCTAACATCATCAGCATTGGAACAAAAATGGTTGATAAAATAGCCCATTTTGAAGTAGCTGAAGTGATTAACACGTTTAGCATTGCTGTAAGAATAATGATACCAAACAGAGTAATACCTGATGGCATACCTAAATTCTTTAAGAATTCAGCACCTGAAATTGCTAACAGTGAACCAATATTTGAAGCACCAAATACATATAAGAACTGACCTGCGAAGAAACAGAAAACAATGAATGATAAAAGCATCTTCATAATGTTTTCCATTGATGCGATCACATCTCTGGACTTCTTAAAGGTACCTGCAACATAACCATATACAAGTCCAGGAACAGAGAAGAAGATAAAGAGTAATGGAACTAAGCCTTGCATTACAGGAGCTTTTGGAGAGGTCAATGAACCATCTGGAGCTCTGAATAATGAGTTATCTGGGTAACATAGAATAAATAAAAGAGCTAATAGAGCAACTACTGTAGCTAAAGCAGCGTAGTAAGCTTTGTTCTCTAAAGGAGTTACATCTTCGATTACTAAAGTTTTATCTGTCTTTGTAGACTCATCTAGAGGCATAGTTGCCCATAAACGAGGTTCAACAACTTTATCAGTTACAAACCAAATAGCACCAATAATGAAGAAAGTGCCACCTAAAGCATAGAAGTAGTTACATAAAACATTCACGCTGTAATTTGGATCAATTGAGTGTGAAGCTGCTTCAGTAAAGCCCTGCATGATAGGGTCAATGATAGAAGGAGTATATGAAGCTGTAAAGCCACCTGCTAAACCTGCAAATGAACAAGCAATACCAGCTAAAGGATGTCTACCTGAGGCATAGAAGATTAAAGCTGAAACCGGCATTAAAATGGTGTATGCACTGTCTGATACGATATGGCAAACAATTGATACAAAAATTACTGTAGGAGTTAAGAATTTCTTAGGAGTGATAGATAGGAACTTTCTAATTAAAACTTTAACGAAACCGGAGCCTTCAGCAATACCAATACCTAATGTTGCTACGATTGTGATGCCTAATGGAGGGAATCCCATAAAGTTCTTAACTGAGTTAATTACTAAAGTTAAGAGGTTATCAGGCGTAAACATGTTAATGATTTTGATCTTTTCATGAGTATTTGGATGAATATAGTCAAAATCCACATAAGATAAAGCCAATGACAGAAGCATGGTGAAAATAAGCGCATAGATAAACAACATTGTAATGTGTGGTAGCTTATTTCCTAATCGTTCAACAACATTTAAAAAACGATTTAGAATCCCAAACTTAGCAGGTACGGATTGATTCATTTTTTCTCCGTTTTATTGTAAAGAACCACTAATAGGACACAAAAAAAGCAGTCACTTGACTGCCTGTTTTGTTGGTGCGAAAGAAGGGACTCGAACCCTCACGCCTTGCGGTACAAACACCTGAAGCTTGCGCGTCTACCAATTTCGCCACTTTCGCAATATTATTTTTTTGATGTGATCCCGATGAGAGTCGAACTCATGACCACCGGCTTCGGAAACCGATACTCTATCCACCTGAGCTACGGGATCATCGTGAACCATCAGAATATGCCGGTCATTATAGCAAAATTATTTATTCCTGCAAGA
>JBNMJE010000149.1:0-3526 GCA_050873645.1 Succinivibrio sp.
CTATGTAACTGATTAGCTCTTTAAAAGAACTGCTATGTATGTAATTTGATTGTCCGTTCATATGACCTCCTTTGATCTGTTGGAAGTCATTGTCGAACTTTTATTTTTTTATCTCAGCAGGGTCTTGGGAAAGTTACGTTTAGGCTATGAAATTTCACAAAGCTTAATTAGTTAACGATAAAACTAACTCCAGTACTCAGGCATTGCCTGAGTACTATAGGGGAGTGATTTTATCTTAAGTCTAGCTACCTAGTAGACTTAAAGCGATCTGAGGTCTTGAGTTAGCCTGAGTTAGAACTGTTGTAGCAGCCTGCTGAACGATGTTCTGAGCTGACAGGTTAGCAGCCTCCTCAGCGTAATCAGCATCACGGATACGTGATCTTGCATCTGATACGTTCTCAGATACGTTTTCCTGGTTACGAATTGTAGATTCCATACGGTTCTGCAATGCACCCAATTCAGCACGCTTAGAATCTACGACGTTAATCATTTTATCAATAGACTCAATGGTGTGTTGAGCAGCTGATGCAGAATGTACAGAGAACTCATACATACCATTAGCATTTTTATAAATACCAGTAGAAGTTGTATCTTGAGCACCTCCGGCTGCAATAGCACCACCTGCAGCGCCAGCGCAAATACCTGACATGGTAAAACCATTTGATAGGGAAATGCCCAAAGTATCAAAAGCGTAAGCACCTACCTGGAATGATACTTTACCTGTACTGTCAAGCACACCGCCTTTATCAGCACCGCCTACACCAGCGATACACTGACGACCTGCGAAAGTCGTCTTACATGCAATACGGGTTATTTCAGCTGACAACTGAGCTACTTCTTCTTGGATAGCCTGTCTATCTGTAGTGGTATTAGTACCGTTAGCAGCCTGAATAGCTAAAGTACGAATACGCTGTAACATAGAGGTGGTCTCATCTAGAGCACCTTCCATAGTCTGACACAGTGCGATACCGTCGTTAGCGTTACGGTTACCTTGGCCTAAACCGTTAATCTGAGATGTCAATCGATTAGAGATCTGCAGACCTGCAGCATCATCTTTAGCAGAATTGATGCGAAGACCTGATGACAATCTTTGATAGGTTGTATCTAATGATTTAGTTGCTGTATTTAATCTTCTCTGCGAATTGATAGCAGAAGTATTTGTTTTTACATATAGAGCCATTTTATTTTTCTCCCCAAAAATCCAATTACTTGGTATTTCATCCTTTAGAAAGCTCTAAAGTCTTTTTATTTTTCTCTCCAGAAAAAAACTTTTTCTAAAGTTGATTTTATATATGAAAAATACGTGCCAATTTTTTAATTATTAAAAGTAATTCTTTGATTATTAAGAATATTTATGATCACTGTTTACTCTATTATCGAAGATTAATCTTGCATTAATCTTTTGATGGCAATTTTTTGCCACGCTAGATTTAACCTTTGTTAAAGCCATTATGATTGCTTTGAATATGCAAGGTTTTATATGAGATGTTTATTTGTTTGACTTACAATTCAATCTGGATTCTTTAAATTTTGATAAGAAGAACAACAGACAAAATAAGAGTGAATTAAATAGATATGAGAAAAGACTGTTCTTAGTTATAAAGAGCTGTCTAAGGAAAGAATAAACTTCAGGAACAAAAGAGATGGAACAGTAAAAACACAACTTTTCAAGATAAAAGAAAAGAGCTGCACGATTGCAGCATTGAGATCTGATTAAAACTTGTTTAATTGCATTAATAATGCTCCGATCTTAAGAAAAGATCAAATAAAAGTAACTTACAAAAATTTTAAGATAGAGCCAATACACAAGGTATCTCCAAAAAGGGCCGGGAGGCTTTCCCGGCCAATGAGCATATAATGCTCAGGAGAGAAACCTTATTACGGTTCTTGTAAACTTGTTCTACTAACCTCCGTTTAAAAGAGACATAGCGATTGATGGACGCTGATTTGCCTGTGTTAAGATTGAGGTTGCAGCCTGTTGCACAATGTTCTGTGCTGACAGATTAGATGCTTCCTCGGCATAATCGGCATCACGAATTCTTGATCTTGCGTCGGATACGTTTTCAGCAACGTTTTCTTGGTTTCTGATGGTAGATTCCATACGGTTCTGAATAGCACCTAACTCAGCTCTCTTTGAATCAACGACGTTGATAATTTCATCGATAGCCTTGATGGTGTATTGAGCGTTACACTGTGTGTAACAGTTAAACTCGTAGGCTCCGTTATTTACGTACAGACCAGCTGACTGTTGAGCCAACTTATCAGTTGATGTAATTGTATTGTTACCGTGTTTTTCAGCATAGATACCAGATAGGGTAAAGCCGTTTGACATACTTACACCTAAAGTATCGAATGCATAAGCACCAACCTGGAAGGATACGCTACCTTTACTATCTAGAACACCACCGTGATCTGAACCGTTAACTCCTGCTAAGCACTGACGGCCAGCGAATGTGGTCTTACAAGCGATACGGGTAATTTCAGCTGACAGCTGTGAAATTTCCTGCTGAATTGCTTCTCTATCAACAGTTGTATTAGTACCGTTTGCAGCTTGGATAGCTAAGGTACGGATACGCTGTAACATAGAAGTGGTCTCATCAAGAGCACCTTCCATTGTCTGACACAGTGCGATACCGTCGTTAGCATTACGGTTACCTTGCTGTAAACCGTTAATTTGGTTGGTAAGTCTGTTAGAGATCTGCAGACCTGCAGCATCATCTTTAGCAGAATTGATGCGAAGACCTGAAGATAATCTCTGGTAAGTTGTATCAAGCGATTTAGTTGCGCTGTTTAATCTTCTCTGAGAGTTCAGAGATGATACATTGGTCTGAACATATAAAGACATTTTTTTCTCTCCTAAATTACGCAGTTTTTTAACTGCTTTTATTTGCTTGGGAATATATATGAAAAATACGTGCCAATTTTTAAATTGCCACGTTGAATAAATAACTAATATTTTGAAAATAAAAGAAAATATTATTTTATAAATGTTGATGTTGAGGATTGGTAAGTGAGATAAAGTTTTTAGGTGGCAGTTTTTTGCCACATACTTTTGGCAATTAACAATAAGATTAGTAGAAAATTTTTTATGTCAATTGTTGATCTGAAAAAATCTTTCTGTATAATGGCACGCATTGGATGCGGGAATAGCTCAGTTGGTAGAGCATAACCTTGCCATGGTTAGGGTCGCGAGTTCGAACCTCGTTTCCCGCTCCAAATAAAAGTGAAGTGGTAACACTTAAAATTGCCACTTGGAGTGCGGGAATAGCTCAGTTGGTAGAGCATAACCTTGCCATGGTTAGGGTCGCGAGTTCGAACCTCGTTTCCCGCTCCAAATCTTATATAACCCAACCCAAGTTTTTCACGTATTGTCTACTACCCAAGTTTTTCACGTACTGTCTACTAGTTCCCCAAGTTTTTCACGTACTGTCTACTAGTTCAGAGCTCTAAGTTTCATTTTGTGTAATCTCAATTCACAGCCTTGTCGCCGTGAGGTTTTCTAGCATATTTGATCATGTTAGGGACA
>JBNMJE010000150.1:0-3471 GCA_050873645.1 Succinivibrio sp.
TATGATCTTACTTGGATGTTCTAAAATTATAATTCCACTTCCTAATCGAGGTGGTAAAGGGCTGAAAGTAGCTTAGATTAAGGCTCTAACGTGTTCTACTTTCATTTATTTACCCATAAATATCCACGAAGAGCCTTTTAATTATCCATTATCAATTTACAAACGAAGATTGTTTTCTCTTCTATCTACTTAAAACATCAATCTAAAAAAGTTATAATAACAGGTTACAAGCGTATATCTTAAAAGGTAACTAATGAACAAAAAACACCCAGCTCAAAGACTTGATGTGATCATAGAGCAAGGATCACTATCTCCATTAGCAGGATTGAAAAAATTCTGGCCATTTTTAAAACCATATATCTTTTTAACCATATTAGGTGTGTTGCTTACTATCCCTGTAGGCGGTTTGGATGCTGCTGTTGCATCTTTCTTAAAGCCATTTATGGATAACGTAATGGTGGATAAAAATACTGAATTTGCTTTAAAGGTTCCTTTTATCATTATTGGATTTACCTTAGTGCAAGGTATCTGTATTTATACCTCAAATATCGTTAATACCTACGTAGGTTCAAGAATTTCAACTGATTTGAAATTAGCTTTATATAAAAAGCTGTTAGTAAGTGAATCTGCTTTCTTTGATAAGAATACCTCTGGTATTGTCTTATTAAGATTCTGTAATGATGCAGACTCTGCTACTACAGGACTTATTACTAATGTAAAACTCTTCTTATCAAAGTTCTGGTCATCATTAGGTTTATTGGTAGTTCTGCTCTGGAACTCATGGCAATTATCTTTCATTGCCTTAGGTGTACTGGTTTTATTAGTGATCCCTATGAAGATTGCCAGAAAAAAGGTTATGAAGATCATGTCTAAGAACGTTGAAGCTCAGACAAAGATCAATACTACCTATGTAGAAACCTATTCAGGTATCAAGATCATTAAATCCTTTAACCTCATCAAAACAATGTATGAGAAGTTTCACAGGGAAGTTGAGGATATCTTTAAGTTCTCAATGAAGATGACAAGAGATACCAACTGGTTATCACCTGCAATGCACTTAGTTACAGCTTGCGGTGTAGCAGGTGTGCTTTACTACGGTATGTATTTAATTACCACAGGTGTAATCACCTCAGGTACTTTCGTAGCCTTTTTAGCAGCTCTAATCATGCTATATACTCCAATTAAGAGTATTGGCAACAACTATGTTGGTCTGCAAACAGCTTTATTAGCATTAGAGCGTATCTATGTGATCTTAGATGCACCTTCATTTGAAGCAAATGATGGAGAGGGTAAAAAAGAACTTAAAGCTATATCAAAAGAGATTAAGTTTAACCATGTAAACTTCTCCTATGACGGTCAGAGAATGATCTTAAAGGATGTGAACTTATCAGTTCCGGTAGGTAAGAAAGTAGCCTTAGTAGGTAACTCTGGCGGTGGTAAGTCAACAGTATGCTCTTTGATTCCAAGATTATATGAATTAGATTCAGGCAACATCACAATTGACGGAACTGATATTACAGAATTTACCTTATCATCTTTAAGAGACAAGATCTCTATGGTGTTCCAGGACAACTTCCTCTTTGATGGTACAGTAAGACAAAACTTAATGTATGGCAAAGCTGATGCTACCGATGAGGAGATTAACCGAGCTATCAAGAGTGCATATCTTGATGAGTTTGTACAGAAATTACCAAATGGTATTGATACTGTAATCGGTGAACGTGGTTTACTATTGTCAGGTGGTCAAAAGCAGCGTTTAGCTATAGCAAGAGCAATTTTAAAGAATGCGCCAATCGTAATCTTAGATGAGGCTACCTCTGCTCTTGATAATAAGTCAGAGAAAGTGGTTCAAAGAGCATTAGATAAGCTTATGGAAGGCAGAACAACCATAGTGATTGCCCACAGACTTTCAACTGTTATGGATGCTGACAAGATCTTAGTTATCAATGACGGTCAGGTGGTTGAAGAGGGTACACATAATGAGCTGTTAGAGAAAAATGGCGCTTATGCTGTACTTTACAGATCACAGTTTTCTAAAGCACATCACTCTGAGACTGAGGATACTGCTTCTTTAGAAGATAAATCAGATTCAGAGTTGTTATCAGATGAAACAATATCCAAGGATGTTGTTGAAAAAAATAGCTAAAGTGGTGTTTTTAAAGATCCTCTTTTAAGCTAATTACCTACATAAGCTCATATTAAGTGGTGCTGTTGGATTTTAAAGTTTATCTACAATGTCGATAAGCTTTGATAGGCAGATTATTGCGACAGCACCATTCAAGTCTTAAAAAAGTTCAGTTAAAACAGTTTAATTTCATCAGACCAATCTCAAAGCAAAACAACATTGCTACGCTTTGATTGCAATTAAAATTATGAAATGTGTCCAAATGCCTATTCGTTGCGAAATTATTACATTGCGAATATCTTACCTGCAATAGATTGGAAGTAATCTCAAACAGCATTTTAGCTCTAAAAACTTGAGTTTTCTTTTTAGAAAATCAACTTTCACTGTATAATCCTTAGTAGGAACAGGAGAAAATAGATATGAAAGATATCAGTTCAACAGGCTCATTTATAAACTTTTATCTAAATAATTACATTTACATAGATAAAACAAAGTATATTAGTGACCTTGTAAAGCTTGAAAGAGTTTTTATCTCCCGTCCACGTCGTTTTGGTAAATCTCTTACCTTAGATACCATAGCAACTTTATTTGAATCAGGTGTTGAACCTTACTTTAAAGGTACCTGGATTTATGACAAGTGGACAGAGCCTACCTATCCAGTGTTAAGACTAAATTTCTTAGATCTAGATAAATATTCACTTGACCTTTTTAAGCAAAAACTAAATTCAATCATTACAGTATTTGCGCAAGACATCAATGTCAAAGGCTATAAAGAGAAAGTCGAACCAGAAGATACAATTTACTTCCTGTTAGATGCTCTAAGAAAAGAAAAACGTCAAATCGTGATCTTAATTGATGAGTATGACTGTCAGATGACAGCCAACATCAATAATGAAACACTTTATAAACAATTCCAAGAAAAGATCAAAAGCTTTTATGCCAACATCAAAAATAAATGGGCAATTAAATTCTTAGGAATTACTGGTGTTACCAGATTAAAAGATGTAGAAATCTTTTCAATTGGATCTGATATCAAAGATATTACTAATTACAGTCCTTATTCTCAAATGATAGGCTTTACCCGTGACGAGATTAAAAAGTACTACATTGATTATTTAAAGTTAGCAGCATCCTATGAGAACAACTGTTCTGTAGATGACGTAACAGATGACAAGCTTGAGTCATTGTTAGATGGGCTTGCTCAAAATTATGATGGCTACTGTTTTGATGAAGACTATGAGAAAAAAGTATTCTGCACATGGTCAGTAAATACATTCTTGCAGTCGGTTTGCGATAAGAAAAAAGTTCAGTTTGGTGAATACTGGTACTACAACGGAGGATTGCCA
>JBNMJE010000151.1:0-3354 GCA_050873645.1 Succinivibrio sp.
CTTTTCAACTCTTTCCTGAATTCTCTTAGCATCATTCTTCTTATGTAGAAGAGTTGTCATTGAGAAGATTGCCTGAGAAATGAAGTTTGATACTTCAATAATCAGTGCAAAGTATAAAAAGATCTTGTTGGATTCAATACGATCAGCAAACTCTGTTGATACAGCCTGCCATGGCACAATTAACATTAAAACAGTCAGGCAGAATAACCACATCATAACAGTATTGATAGTCTTTAAAGCGGTATTTGAAACTTCGTGATTCATAATAAACTCCAAAATTTTTGACGTATTTCCAAATGTACTTTTACTGTTGCAATTGATGTGCCAAAACTAAAATCTTTCTTTAACATAGCGATTTATAAGGAGTTTTGTATTAATACGTCATTAATGTGAGTTTCAATGAAATTAATATCGTCAAGAAAATGATTAATTGAAGCGAAAATTAATGGTGGTTTTAGAAAATCTGATGACAGATCTTTGGCGAGTGGGAAACCGTCAATTAATAGAGAAGGTAGAAGGTAATCGAGAAGATAGAAAGTCAATTTTTAGGAACGTCAAATTTCAGTATTAAAGTTGTCATTCCTTAGAAAACGTAATGATAGATACCATTTGTCTATCTATATTTGTGATAATTGCGTTCTATTTAAGAGAAAATCACTAGGCTTAAGTGTTAGAATATGCAAACAGCCTAGCAGGCGCACAATAAAAACTTTCACAGGTTAGGATAAAAAAATGAAAAAGATTTCAGCGATTATCAAACCATTCAAATTAGACGACGTTCGTGAAGCTTTAAGTTCAAAAGGTATTTCTGGTATGACCGTATCAGAGGTTAAAGGCTTTGGTAGACAGAAAGGTCATACTGAACTTTACAGAGGTGCTGAGTACGTAGTTGATTTTTTACCAAAAGCTAAGATTGAGCTTGTAGTAAAAGATGAAGACGTTGATCTATGTATTGATGCAATCACAGAA
Organism: Succinivibrio sp.; assembly: GCA_050873645.1. Lineage (GTDB taxonomy): Bacteria > Pseudomonadota > Gammaproteobacteria > Enterobacterales > Succinivibrionaceae > Succinivibrio. Next base: position 970 of record JBNMJE010000151.1, read on the forward strand.
GGTGCTCATACAGGTAAGATCGGCGATGGTAAGATTTTCGTATCAGATGTAGAGCGCGTGATCAGAATCCGTACTGGTGAAGAAGGCGACGACGCTATTTAATTCTGGTAAAAATCGTATTGGATACATTAAGACTAATTATGCTGAAGAGACTTTCCCTAAAAAGTATCGCACTAACCGTATTTGGCTTGGCGGTGATGACAGGCTGTACTACCACACCTCCTTCTAATACAGAGAATCTATGCTCTATTTTTCAGGAGAAGGATAGTTGGTACGTTGACGCTCATGATGTACACCGTAAGTATGGTGTGCCTATCAACGTTGCTATGTCTATCATGGCTCAGGAATCTGGTTTTAGAGAAGATGCTCAGCCTCCAATGCGTTGGTTCTTGTTTATCCCTTATGGAAGAGGAAGCTCTGCATACGGTTACGCTCAAGCTCAAGATCCTGTTTGGGATGACTATGTAGATGATGAAGGCTCATTCTTCTCATCACGTTCTAACTTTAAAGACTCTTTAGACTTTATTGGCTGGTATATGACTAAGACCAAAAAGACTAACGGCGTAAAGTTAACAGATGCTTTCAATCAGTACCTAAATTATCATGAAGGTTGGTCAGGTTACAGAAAGGGAACCTATAAAGGCAAAGATTGGCTGATTAAAGTAGCTAGACAGGTTTATAACCGTTCTCAAAACTATAAATATCAGTTACAACGTTGCAACCTATATTAGTATATAGTGATTAGACCACGTTATATTTGAACACTTGTATTAGAAAAATACATAAAGAAGGATATAAAAATGCCATTAGTAGACAGTTTTTTAGTTGACCATACCATTATGCCAGCTCCTTCAGTAAGACTTGCTAAGGTAATGAAAACACCTTTAGGCGACGAGATTGAAGTTTGGGATCTGCGTATTAAGAAACCTAACCAGGGTATGATGCCTGAGAAAGGGATCCACACTTTTGAACACTTCTTTGCTGGATTCATGAGAGAGCACCTAAATGAGAAATGTGTAGTAGAAGTAATCGATATTTCTCCTATGGGCTGTAAGACTGGCTTCTATATGAGCCTTATTGGTAAAGCCGATGCTAATAAGGTAGCAAATGCTTTTAGAGCTTCAATGGAAGATATCTATTCTTTACCAGAAGGTACTGTAGTTCCTGCATCAAATCCCTATCAGTGTGGTTCATGCAAACTGCATTCTTTAGAAGAAGCTAAAGACATTGCTAAAGAAGTATTAGATAAGGGTATTGTGATTACCTTATCTGAGGACATTGCTTTAGATCCTGCTAAGATTAAGGATTTAGCATAGTGAGAAAAGCTGCCTTTTTTGATAGAGACGGTGTAATCAACATAGACTACGGCTTCGTCGGAAAAATTGAAAATTATGATCTGATTGAAGGCGTAGCTTCTTCACTAAAAGAACTAAAAGATATGGGTTATCTTTTAGTTCTTGTCACCAATCAATCTGGTATTGCTAGAGGCAAATACACAGAATCAGATTTTTACAAAGTAACTTCATTCATGCAGGCAAATCTGTCTTTATATGATGCTTGCTTTGATGGAATTTACTTCTGTCCACATCATCCAGAAGCTCCTATTGAGAAATATCGTTGTGTCTGTGAGTGCAGAAAACCTAAGAGCGGTATGTTCAAGAGTGCAGCAAAAGATCTTGGGATTGATTTAAAGTCATCAATCATGATTGGAGATCATGCAAGTGATTTAATTGCTGCAGATGGAGCTGGAATACCTAATTTGTACTTAGTAGGTGAGCATATTGAGATCGAAAAAAGCAAAATTCCAAGCGCAAAATGCCTGAAAAATCTAGTACAAGTGGTAAAAATGCTCAAAAATGAAAATAAGTAACTAACATTTTACATGCATTATAAGTAGCCAATGTGCTGAATATATTCTTATATTTCAGTATGTTGGCTTTAATTTTTTGTATTGTTTAATGATCATGAGAAAAATTTTTAAAAAAAATTTGTAAAAATTTTGAAATAAATGTGCCATTCGCAAATTTTGATACTATAATTAGCAGTGTTCAAAGGAACAAAGGTTATGTTTGTTTGTTCCTATTATCTGTTTAAACAGTTTTGGAGATAAAAATGAATAAGTTCCAGGCTACTTTAGCTGTTGTTGCTTTAGGTTCATCAGTATTAGTTGGTTGTGCAAACACTTCTGCTTTAGAGTCAAAGTTAGACGCTATCGCAGCTGACGTTGACGCTTTAAAGGCTCAGCAGTCAAAGTTAGCAAACGACGTTGCATTCGTTAAGTCAGACGCTGCACGTGCTAACGAGCGTTTAGACAACCTAGCTCGTCGTTACAAGAAATAATTTCTTGCAATGATTAAAAAAGGCCCACTTCGGTGGGCTTTTTTA
>JBNMJE010000152.1:0-3346 GCA_050873645.1 Succinivibrio sp.
AGTGTCTGCATGAAGGTGAAACCGAGTTCTTTACCCATACTCATGACCATATATACTTCAGCTGTGTGGTCATGTTCTGGCGTTGAACGTATGCTTTCAGGCAGAAGAGTAGAGCGCGAGATCTTTGTACAGAAATCCCAAGCATCGCCATTGATAACAGGGTAGTCAACATCTGCTGTCTTTACAGGCATACAGTGAGACTGAACTATCTGTACAGGTTCTTCAAACTGTTCTGGTCCATTCTCTACAGGTATAGCATCTAACTTCTGAAGCTCTGACTGAGCATTCTGATTTAACTGCGGTGCGTTAAAAGTCATCATTCTTATAATCTCCAATTAAACAGATATTCTTAAACAGCGGGCTGTGGTTATAGTCTTCAGATACTGTTTGTACAGTTCTGGGTTTTGTGCCTGAAAAGCTTTTGAATCAAATGATTCACGATTTGAAGATTTAAAGGTAAAAGCTGTTTTAACCTTGCCGTTCTCGTCGTGATAAGTCATCTTGGTATATGCAGCTATGTCACCGGCTAACTTGTTCTCAAGTGCCTTTCTTTTACTCTCAAGCTCATCAATCTGAAACTTAACAGCCTTGATATCTTTGAGTTGAGACATAATCTCCGGAGTTACTTCACCAACATTCTCCTGAACGTCATCGACATCGTTTTTGACGTCATCCATTGTTTTAACAGGAGGAACATCTTGCAGCACATTCTTTGTCCAGAACTCAACACATGCCTGCAACATCTTCTGCTGATATTCTGCGTTGGCATGTACTCTGTAGAATCTAAGATCAGTATTGCCAATCAGAACACCAACATCCCAGAACTTAAGACCAGATACCATCATGTAGAACTGAACCTGTGGATAGTATTCAGGATCAATCTCTGATGATTCCTGTGTAATTTCAGTTCCGTCATATAAGTTAGGCTTTCCCCACTTAGAACGCTCTATATGCTCAACAATGATCTTGTTGTTCTGACCACAGGTTTTGCACTCCAGACCACATACAAGCTGACCGCCGTCATCAATTGGTTTGGTGTAAACAATACGGTCAAAATTACCTACGATGAAGTCATAACCTGTCATCGAAATGCTGTTAGCCTCGTAGACTGTATAACCTGTCTGCTTTTCGTATCTGTCTGCTACAACCTGTTCAAGAGCATGACCTGTAGCAAAGGGGAGATAATCTTTATTACGAGCCTTCTCCTCTTCAGTGGTTCTGAATGTCTTTTCTCTCCAAATCTGATAAGCGCTTCTCCACTTGGACATACCAAGAATTGCAGACATATCTGAACCGCCAATACCTTTCATTCTTGAGATGGTGAAACGTTCATCCTCGTCTTGAGCCTTTGCAAGTAACTCATTGATTTTGGCTAATCTTGCATCCTGTAACTTCTGTAATTCGTCTGATAACTTCATTTATTTTTTCCTAAAACGTATAAATCTCGTAAATCGTGAACCAAAGGCAGAGAACGCAAAACGTTAAGATGACATTCACTGCTAGCTGTTTTGCTTTTTCTCTCATCAAGCAACCTTGACCGTAGGCCTTGTTCCAAAGGTTAAAACTCTATTGTTCTTTTGATAGGCTCTGAAAGCCCTAAATAACCTGTCTACAATCTGAAACTGCTTTACGAAATCCAAAGCGTTAACAAGCAATGCATTTGCATCAATTTCAATTGCCATTTCGTTTTGAGAGTCATCAAATACTCTGTAATGAAGTGCAGATACAACGTCTGAGTTGATTCTGGTATTGAGAATTAAAAAGTTGATTACATCCTTCTTGTTTTTGCAGTAATCAGTTCTGATGATCTCGTCGTGAGATAGTGTTGTGATGGTGTATTTGTTCATTTGTTAAGCCTTTAATAAATGTATGTTGTTTTCTATGTAATTAAGAATACACATATGTTTATATAAAAGCAAGAAATATATTAACAAATGTTTATTTTAAAGACAGTATCATTTTGAAAAATAAATGAATTTAGTTGAAAATTTTTTAGAGGTGATTTAAGGTGAGAATTTTTAGAAAACTGTGTAGCCTGTGTAGCAATGCCAGGCAAAGCAGACTAAAGCCACACAGCCTAGTACTAAGTTATACAGCCATACAGGTGTTTTAGGCTCTTCAAAGCCATTTATCTTTCTTAAAAGAGCAAAAAGATAATAAACGAGGTTTGATATAAAAATAACAATTAAGGCAGTAAGAAAACACAGTAATGGTGTGTCAACCTTATCCATGTTTGCAAATATAGCTGCTGAGAGTGAAGAACCACTTACATATGCCACTACGATAGATGCAAAGATGCCTAACATTGTGACAATATGTGTTTGCTGGCTTTTTAGTTTTTCTTCTGCCTGCTTTAATTTTAAACTAACATCCTTTAGTTCAGATGAGATCCTTCTGTTAGCATCAAGGTTCTTTCTTGCAATTTTATCGGATTCTTCTTTTAAAGCCTCTGAATAATCAATTCTCACTGCTTCAAGATTGATATGATCGATCAACTTTTCAATGTTACGTCTGCAATTAGCACACTGGTTTCTTCTATGTTTGTCAGTGTCCTTCATTGCATCGTATTCTTGAGCTATTTGCTTATGCAGCTCAATTAAGTTTTCTATAGTTTGAACTAACACTTCATTTACAGAATCTCTCTTAATTTCTGTTAAGAAATATCTGGTAATAAGACTATAGCTGTGTCTCCAAGAATCATCATACAATTCATGAATTTTAGAGATACAGATTTCAAACTTATCACCAGTTAAAGGTTCTGCGAGAATTTTTATAAGTTCAATTAGATCGTTTGTTTTATCAATCATAGAAAATTAAAAGTTAATGCATCCTTACGTACAAAATCGTCTGAAATAGGCAACTTTAATCCTTCTTGATATACGGTTTTCCATGCACCTCCATCACGATGAGAAATCGCAACTAAATCCCATGATCTAAGTTGCATTGCTATATCTACTATGTTCTTTACGTATTCAGGAACTTCTTTATCTGATGGTATTATTCCGCTTTCTGGAGCAACCTTTATAATTGGTAAGCCTCCATTAGCACAATACGCATAATAAACTTCTCTTATAACAGGACCAAACAACCAAGCTTCAAATTGAGGATCTTCCATTATTGGTTCTTTAAAATCAGTCTCTTTCAATGACTGTAACTGCACAAAATACAAAATCTTCTGCAACTGTAGATTAGTTACAGGTGTCTTTCTGTCTATGCAGTATTGAACTATATATCCTGCTAATGGGAGAGCGTTCATACTTGCTACCTCTTCGAGTTTACTAATATTTTTGCTGAATTATCTTTATCTATTTGATTGTTATTAGTTGGCATTAGATAATTCCTTGGC
>JBNMJE010000153.1:0-3341 GCA_050873645.1 Succinivibrio sp.
AACAAATAATGGATTTTCCGAAGATTTTGAATGTAAGCCAAAAGCAGTAGTCTTAAACAAGATTTGCTATCTTTTTAAGATGCAAATGAAAAGAGAAGATGGTGCTGTACCACCTGATAAATCTCAAAATAAAGAAGACAAACTTAATCATCTTATTCCCATTTTTAAAATAAAAGATGAAATATTAAAGAAACTAGACATTAGCCAAGAAGCTACTTGGGAAGAAAAATCTGCTGAAATCTATAAGAAATTTAATAACAGTCTTAACCAAAATGTAACAGAACTGTTAAATAAAACAGCTCAAACTGAAAGTGAAAAAATATTAAATGAGCTAAAGAGCAAAGAGAATCTCCAAGATGAAGAAATAGCTTCTCTAAAAGAAATATCAATAAACCTTTTCAAATCCCATTGCTTTGGCTGTTTTTACTGGTTAACTTTAGAAAATCAAGGTGGCTTATCAGATAAGATTGATGAGCTAATTTCACGAGGTGACAAGAATATTATCTTAACTGGAGCACCAGGCACAGGAAAGACTTTCGCTTGTCAAATCTATGCTAAAGAACAAATTGCTGATTTCTTATCAGAATGTAAAGAACAACTAAATCTAAAAACAGATGATGAACTTAAAAATGAATTCAAGGATATATCTTTTGTAAAAACAGTTCAGTTCCATCCAGGCTATGACTATTCTGATTTCATTGAAGGTATAAGACCTAAAAGAGATGATTCTGATGGAAGTACCATATATTATGATAGAAAAGATGGCATATTTAAGGATTTCTGTAGGCAAGTTGTAAATTTCAACGAAAAACATAAAGATGACAATTTATCTAAAAGCGCAAAATTCTTTTTCATCATTGATGAGATCAACAGAGGTGAAGTTTCAAAGATCTTCGGTGAAGCTTTCAGTATGATTGAGACTGATAAAAGAGCACCTGTTGATATAGAATCTGAAAAAGTAACAAACAAAGTAGATACTCAATATTCGTCTTTAATTGAAGATAAAGATCCTTTTCAAAATGGCTTCTACATCCCTGAGAACGTTTATATCTTAGCAACCATGAATGAAATTGATCGCAGCTTGGAAGCAATGGACTTTGCTTTTAGAAGACGATTCTCCTGGCTAACAGTAAATGTTCAAGACACACTCAATGAAATCATTGTTAACTCTGTTCTTGATGATTGCACTGATTCTGTGTCAAAAAACATGAGCGCAATTGAAGACTCATTTAACAAGTTAAATGAGCTCATTGAAAAGAATCTTGGACCTGACTATATGCTAGGAGGTTCATATTTAACCTCACTTAAAAATTCTAGCAGAACAAAAGGTAAAACTTTAAAAGAAGAGCTGTGGAATAACCACTTAGAGCCAATTATCAAAGATTACCTAAAAGGCACTGGAGATGAAATTCAGAACTATAAGAAAACATTTATAGGCCAGAAAAAAGAAGACTCAAAAAATGATGCCTCTTAACGTAAAACAGTAAGCTCTAATACAAATGCATAGCAGCATAAAGAATAAAGGAAAGGTATATCCTTTCCAGGATAACAGCTCCATATCAGAAAATAACTTGTTTAATACGCTCTTTACCAAAGCTAAAGGGCAAAATGAACAGGCTAAAGATAACGATGTCGCTGAAGAAAAGTTTGCAAATATCTTTATCTGGTCATCAGAAGGTTTGGTTCAAAAGGAATTGACATGTGATGACACTAATGACACTGATAAAACTGTCTTTGTAAAAGATACATCTATAGTTTTATTCAGAAAATCAGGCTCTCAGTTGGTTACAGGTAATTACGTTGGTGTCTTATCTTCAGGTAATGGTAGCAGTATTGAGATTTACTCAAGGTTTGAAGATGAAAATCACAGGTTTGCATTTATTAACCACATGCTCAATAAGATCTATGATCTTAATGATTTGTTATTAACCAAAGGAGGTAATAACAAAACTGACATCAACTTAGATTTTTTATTAAAAACGACTTTCTTATCCAAACTTAGAAAAGCCTATCGTGAAGGTGAATATAAATCTTATGAAAAAGTTTATAAGAATGATACAGCTCCTAGAGGCACTATCGATATAGCACGACACATCAAGTTAAACCTGTGTCCTGAGAACTACAAAGTAGCTTATTCCTATAACGAGTACACCTCAAGGAACAGTTACATCTATCTTGTAAGACTTTGCTATGAAATGCTTTTTGAAAAAGGCAAAAAGCCTAAAGGAAAGGAAGTTGATGATCTGATGTTCAAATCTCAAGACTACTGGTCTTATGATAAAAGGCAAATCATTCACAAAAATGAGAACAAACCTATAACATCGCCTTTGTTTAAGTGTCACAGAGAGCTTCAAAAGTTCTGCCTTGATGTTTTAAAACACAAGAAAATGACCTTAGACAGCTTTGGTACTAAGGATGGTAAGTATGGTGTCTTAATAGACTGTGCCTGGCTTTGGGAAGAGTATGTGGCAACCTTGCTAAAAGATTATTTTATCCATAAAACTATGTCGTCTAAAGAAAAGGATTTCCTTTTTGCAGATGAAAGGGGCAAACCATTTCTAAGAATTATTCCTGACTATGTAGGAAAGAACTATCTGCCTGTAATTGCTGATGCAAAATACATGGATCTTTATGGAAGACGAGAGCTTCAGGATGAACAGAGAAACAGTGTTTATTACAAAACAGTCATGTACATGCTAAGCTATCAATCTAAGTTAGGCATGATCTTTTATCCTTCAAAATCAAAAGGTGTAATCGCTGAAGAAAATTCTCTAGATACAGCAGAAGGTATTAAGCCACAAGAGAACGCAGAAGGCAGTAAAACTAAAGCTAACGTTGATCGTTGGTCTATTGAGTCTAACGATAATAGCTGCAATGACAAAGCAAGATTATTCCATCTCATCTCTTTGAATTTAAATTGTCTGAGTAGTAAAAACACAAATGGCAAAGAAAATACTTGTAAAAATGTAGCAGTGGAACTTAGTAAGGCAGAAGATTCTTTTAAAAGAGCTGTAAAAGAGAGCATTGAATCACTCAACAAGATCTTGGAGAACACAGGAAAGTCGACAGGATAGTTAACATGATAGTTTACGTGACAGTTTGCAGAATAGTACAGTGATTTGATCACAGAATTGAGAATGTCACCAATTACAGATGAGATTTTAGAAAGATGCTGGGACTATCTTTTACCCATTAAGGTTGATGATATTGCCTCAAGATTAGGTGTTACCATAAGACCTCTAGATGAAGATCTTTGTAAAGATTACAGTGGATTTGCTTTTGTCGATAGCACAACAAGACTAAAGCACATTTACTATAATCAAAGTGAGTCTTTTAACAGG
>JBNMJE010000154.1:0-3331 GCA_050873645.1 Succinivibrio sp.
GAATCTTTTATAGAAAAGGAAGTAACCCCTAAGTTAGGATTTACAGTCAGTGTTTCAACCTTTACTAAAAGGCTTTGCAACATAAGAAAAAGAGCAAATAGTAATGTTTCTGTGATTGATCTTGAAACAACAACCCATGCAGTACTAAGTACAAGCTCAAGAAAAACAGAGCTGACTATAAAAGTTGGTGAGTTAGGAACTATAATCATCCCAAGTGACAATCCTGAATTAAGCGCAGTTAAGATCTTGCACTACCTTCAGAATAAGGAACTAATCAATGCTTGATATCAGTAAAGGTAAAGTTACCTTAGTACTGGTACCTTGGGATTTGCGCGCAGGTTACTATAAGCTAGCCCAGACAGCTAAGTTCACTTTACATATAGATGTAGAAAAAGGCCATGATTGGGTTATTTTTATATCTAAGCATCGTAACTTTGCAAAGATTATCCATTCAGATGCAAAAGGTAATGTCTTAATCTCACGTAGATTAAAAGAAGGCTGCTACCAACAGTTGCTAGCAAAAGCTACAGGTACAGCAACTCGAACATTAAGTAAAGATGAGGTCATAAGCTACTTAAATGGTGAGGAGCTAGAGGTTAAAAGGACTAATTTGCTACGTGGTTAGAACTTTTTTAACTTTTTTTGAAAATATTTTTGGGGCGATTTTAGCCCCATTTTTATAGGTTATAAGTACCCTTCAAAAATCGACGAGAAGATCGTAATTTGATCCACGGAGATCGTGTCTAAACACCCCTGTATACCCCCCTATTAATCAACTACCAATCCTTGTATAAACCGCTCTAGAATGCGAATTTGACCTATTTGTGAATAGCGTTTTACGTGCTATTATGAGCCCATATTCATTAAGGTTAAAGGTATTTATATGAGCAATAACAATCTAGAAAAAGTCGACTTTAGTTCCATGACTAAAGAAGAAGTTATTGCCTATTTTGCAAAAGAAAATGCCGACCTGAAACAAAAGAATTCTCAACTTGAGCAAGAAGCTAAGATAAAAGCCCGCGATATAAAAAGATTAGACCGCAAGAGCAAAAGACTTGAGGATAATAACAAGGCGCTAAAAGCTGAGAATAAAAAGCTAGAACGCAAACTAGACACCATTATTTCTGTAACTATTGATTCTGTAAATAATATAAACAAAGCATTAACTAGAGCAGGTCAAAAATGTTACGACTTTGATGGAGTTATATCTGAGTACGATCTTAACAAAGTACTAAAGCGCCTATTTGGTGATTTCCAAAGATGGATGCAATCAGCTCAAGGTTGGTTAGGTCAAACTCCATTTGTAACAGGACCTGAAAAGCTAGGTACTGACTTAAAAAGCCTTGAAGAAAAGGAATTAAAAGAGCTTGAGAATTATGCACGCTCTGTTAATAACAATAAGAAGAAACATTCAGCTTTAATTGCTTTAACTTATAAAGCAATTATTGAAAAGGTAGAAAAGTTACAAGCAGAGGGCAAAGAAGTTCCTGCAGAGCTTTTAAACATCTATCAGATTGCTAAAACCGAGATTAAAGTACCACCTAAGCCTAAGAAGCCAAATCGAGGCAAACAAGCTAAAGGTAGATTTGATAATTCAGCACGTAGGTACACTCAAGGCGAAATTCCTAAAAAGTGTACTAGATGTGGTAGCCGTGCAGTTGTGCCAATAGGAACTATTGCAAGTAAGCTGATGGCTGAGAGTGTACGTGACCAAGAAAGATTAAATGCTATTGTTAATCTCTCTAATGTTTTCTATTGTAACGATTGTGGCAAGGTATTCATTCAGCATGATGAGCGTACAGAGCATCCTGTAATGCCTAATCACATCTTTGATGCTTTAACTTTAATTAGAGCATGTGAGTGTATCTTTAATGGTATTGCTTTAAATAAGTTTGAAGAAGCATTTGTGAAGATGTATGAGTTTGGTACTGATTCAATTGCCCGTGAGCTTCATACTTATGTAACTTACTACATAATGCCTTTAGTAAACATCATCATTGATAAGTTAAAAGATAGCCCAGTGCTTTTATCAGATGAAACCGAGTTTAGAGTTTTACAATCACAAGGTAGAGGTTATCGAGGTAAGGAAGATAAAAAAGATATAGGAGATGGTACGAAAAAAGGTAGAAGCAAAAATTACATTTTAGCTGTTACCTCAGGACCTGCCTTCCCAAGTAAAGTTTCCTTATATCAATATGTTGATACAAGAAGTGGTGAAAGCTTAGGAAATTGCTTAAAACAATTTGATAACTGTAGGTGCCTAGTTACTGACTCCTATAGTGCTTATCCTAAAATTGCAGATGAAGATTTAGGTTCGTGTAAACACCAGAACTGTATCATTCATATGAGGCGTGAGTTCTTTAAGGCATTTTCTCCTTTTAATTTCTCAAGTCAATTTGAAAACTTAAGCACGAATGAGATATTAGACTTCATTGAAAAGGACATTGAGAACAATTGCCTCGATGGAGAGATGATATTAGGTCTATTTAGTGCCATCTCTAAGATTTATCAAATTGAAGAGCAAGTTGATTACCAAGACCAAAGTGAACGTAACCGTGCTTTCATTATGCAATGCCGTAATAAGCAGCGTGAATTCATGGACCTTGTAAGCTCATTAGTTAGAAGCTTATCCCAAGGTAAAGTAAAACAAGATAAGAGTGGTAAATACTCAAGATTAGATGCAAATGATAAATTAGCTGGCGCTTGTGTTTACTTCTTAAACCATGAGCAGACTTTAAAAGAGTTCTTAAATAGCACTATTATTCCGCCTGATACTAATGTAATTGAAGGACAGATTAGACCGCTTACTATTTTAAGAAAGAATATCTACCAAAAGAATGCTGATTGGGGTATGCATGACCTATGTGCAATCTACACTGTGATGCAGACCTTAAAGAGAAATGATATTGATGCTGAAAAGTTCTTAATAAACTACAGCAACGCCCTCTACTATCACTGCCTAGAAAAAGGCTATGAAATTGAATTGAGAGGTAGTAAAGATATCAATAAGCAAATTCGCCATTGGGACTTTGAAGCTTTATCTAAAGATTTCGACTTTAAGAAGTTCTTACCATTTAATTAACCTCAACTTTATCACCAGTGCTGCCACCGTCAGCCTGGTGAGCCATCATGCAAAATAAATCACACCTCATTATCTGAGACCTTTGCGATCCATTCATTAGTGTTTAAACCAGCTCCCAACTCGATGGTAGTTGTTATCACTAAATCTGCAGCTTTAGCTCAAAAGCAGACCTAAACACTTCTGTCTGAATGCAGGATCTATTTTACTAAGCGGACATTTTTATAAAAACTGGGGTTATGGGGGACTTAC
>JBNMJE010000155.1:0-3201 GCA_050873645.1 Succinivibrio sp.
AGGAACTCTATTATGGATTGATTGTAATTGGAGTTCCTACATCTACCATAGATAAAAATACATCTAAATCTGGGTTCAATAAAGCAATACAGCCATTAGTCCAATCTGTTCTCTGTACTGTTTCGTTATAGCTACTTCTTGAAGGTGGCTGTCCGTGAACCATAATCATGCCACCAGGTCTTCTACCATAGCTTCTTGCAAACTCAATATCTTTTGAATTTGGATATGAAATGTGGAAAGCTTTATAGTAATTTGATCTCTGCTTGATGTAGTCTAAAGTATAAGTACCTTCTGGAGTCTTCTTATCGCCTTCAAACTGTTTCTTGCCATAAGGTTTATCTGATAAAGCAATCCAAAATTTTCTGATCTCCTGACCATCCTTCATTAGGATCATCTGGTGGGCAGCTTTGTTAACTACAACTCTATCTACTAACATCTTTTTCTGAGCTTGTGACTCGGTAAAAGCATTAGTATTCATTAAGTTAGAGGTAGCGCCTAGTTTGGTGTAATCAAATTCCTCGTCATAAACAACTTCAGAACTTACTGCTTTAGCTAATAAATCATCTGGAATGTTATGGAAAGTTTCTGCTTTAGCTTGTAGAGAAACTGTTGAAAAAGAAATAACAGATAAAGCAAAAATGTATTTTAAAATTTTCACTGTGGTCATACCTGGCATTATGTAATCGTTCAGAAACAACATATCCTTGTAGAAAAACATCGTTTTACAAGGTGATTTTATTATTGTTATAGAGTCACACAAAACTCATAGATAACATGGTTTTGTTGTGCATTTTTGATAAAATATACTGTAGCAAGATTATTATATACACAACTGCAACGGTTGTGCGAGAAAAAATAAATGTCAGATCAAATTAATAAAAAATTTAGCCTCGAAGGAATTGAACCATTGCCTCTTCAGGAATTTGCTGAAGAAGCATACCTAAATTATTCCATGAACGTTATTCGAGACAGGGCATTGCCTTCTGTGACTGACGGTATGAAACCAGTACAGCGCAGAATTATTTATGCAATGTCCAAGTTAGGTATCGATCCTAAAGCTAAGCATTCAAAGTCAGCAAGAACCGTAGGTGAAGTAATCGGTAAGTACCACCCACATGGTGATAGTGCTTGCTATCAGGCTATGGTTATCATGGCACAGCCGTTTACATACAGATATCCTCTAGTAGATGGTCAGGGTAACTGGGGTGACGTTGAAGATCCTAAGTCATTCGCAGCAATGCGTTATACAGAATCAAGACTAGCTCCTTACTCAGATATTCTGTTAGCTGATATCAACTCAGGATGCGTTGACTGGTTACCAAATTTTGATGGAACTGTTAACGAACCAAAGTTCTTACCTGCAAGACTTCCAAACATCCTTTTAAATGGTACTACAGGTATTGCAGTAGGTATGGCAACAGATATTCCTTCACACAACTTGAATGAAGTTGCCAATGCAGTTATTGCGCTTATGGATAAGCCAGATTTAACTGTAGCAGACTTAATGAAATATGTTCCAGGTCCTGACTATCCATGTGGTTGTGAAATCACTAACTCAGAGCAGGAATTAAAGGATATCTACGAAACAGGACGCGGTTTTGTTCGCCAAAGAGCTGTTTACTCAATTGAAAAGGATGAGATTGTAATTAACGCTCTGCCTTTCCAGGTATCAGGTGGCTCTATTGAACGTCAGATTGCTGATTTGATGTCAAAGAAGAAACTACCAATGGTAGCTTCTATAACCAATGCTTCAGACCACAGCTGTCCTTGCAAAATTATCATTACCCCAAGATCAAAGCGTGTTGATTTAGATGAGCTGATGGAGCACTTATATGCTGTAACAGATCTTGAGAAGAGATATAAGGTAAACCTCAACATCTTAGGTATTGATGGTAAGCCTGCTATCAAAAATTTAAAGACTATTCTCTCTGAGTGGTTAACTTTTAGAATCAATACCGTAAGACGTCGTCTGAACAGCCGTTTAGAGATTGTTAATAAAAGATTACACCTCTTAGAAGGTTTCTTACTGATTGTTTTAAATATCGATGAAGTAATCGATATTATTCGTCATGAAGACAATCCAAAAGAGAAACTTATTGAGAGATTTAACTTATCAGAAGCTCAGGTAGAGTACATTCTTGAGACCAAGTTAAGACAGTTAGCAAGATTAGAAGAAATTAAACTTACTGCTGAAAAAGATAAGCTTAATGAGGAAAAGAAAAAGCTTGAAGCTCTGTTAGGTTCTGAAACTAAGCTTAAGACTTTTATCAAGAAAGAAATTCAGTCTGATGTAAAGCAGTATGGTGATGAGAGAAAGTGCCGTATTGTTCAGAAGGAAGTTGCTAAGGCTATCAGTGAAGATGATCTTGTACCAAGTACTCCTGCTACTGTGATCTTATCAAAGATGGGCTGGGTTAGAGCTGCAAGCGGTTCAGATATTGATGCTGAGAATATGTCTTATCGTTCGGGTGATGCTTTCAAATCTAAAGCTTCTGGTAAGACCAACGATAAAGCATGCTTTATCACTAATAAGGGTAGAGTCTACACAGTAGATGTAAAAGACTTACCTTCAGCACGTGGTCAGGGTGAACCTCTATCTGCTAAAGCAAATCTGCAGCCAGGTGAGAGTGCCTGTCATGTAGTAATAGGCCATAACAATGAGCACTTTATTGTAGCTTCAGATAAAGCCTACGGCTTTATGGTTAAGGCTGAGGATTTACAGACAAGAAATAAAGCTGGTAAAGCTCTCATTACAGTAGATGACGATGCAACTATCCTAAAGCCACTGTTAATTGGCAATAAGGATAATGATCTCTTAGCTGTAGCAAGTAAGACAGGACGTCTGTTAATTTATAAGGTAAGTGAATTGCCTGAGCTGTCTCAAGGTAAGGGTAATAAACTTATTGGTATTAACGGTGCTAAATTGGCTATAGGTGCTGACGGTATCGCTACCATGGAGATTATCCCTGAAAAAGCTTCAATGATAATCCACTGTGGTAAGAGAACTATTAACTTATCTTCAAAAGAAATTGAAGAGAGAATTAGCTCTAGAAGCAAGGCTGGTGATTTATTACCAAGAGGCTTCCAAAAGATTGATTCTCTTGAAATTGTAGTTCCTAAATCTGAAGAGGAGGAAGTTCAAACGCCTCCAATCGAGGATACTGAATTTACCTTAGAGTAAAAAATAAAAACCGGCTTAAT
>JBNMJE010000156.1:0-3085 GCA_050873645.1 Succinivibrio sp.
ATTAACAAAATACAGGATTGAAATGGTCTTTTCAATTCAAGTTTTCAAAGAACTTTTAAGATCATGTTAAATGAACTTAAAGGGTAAAATATATTATTCAGAGGCTTCGTTTTTACCCACAACTATGCTCGAAGCCTCATATAAAGTCAGTAGATAATAAAGATCTTAAAGAAGCTGTAAATAACTTAGAAGAGGTAAAGGCTTTGATAAGACAGACTATGGCAGAGAGCCAGAACGTAAAGCAATAATCTAAAAGAGTGCTCAGTGCTCTGAGCACTCTTTTAAAGGCAATTTAAAGAGAATTGCCTTTGACTTTAGTTTTTAAACATTAGGCATACGTAAGGAGTTTTAACTACATCTAAAAAGGAGATAGATATGAACAAACTTAAAAGACGCAATTTTGTGCAAGAGTTCTCTTTGAGGATCAACAGAGCTACTGTTTTTACTGACAGAAGGCTTGAGGCTAAAAAGGGCTATCAAAAGCACAAAAAGGATCTTAAGAATGTTTACCGCAGTTATGAAGACTAGGTACTAAAAGTAAGATTGCAAACTTAAAGTTATAGGAGACTAAAATGAAACAGCATTTTAAAATCAGATTTCAAAATTATGCTACAAGAGCTTTAATTAAGCCTAAACAAGACAAGCTTAATGCTCTATTTTTAAGGACAAATCACATGATCTTGTCCTTTTTTAATGCCTGATTTTTAGTGTTCTTTGAACAACTAAAAAACAGTCATCACCCGATCCTTCCTTTTACAATCCAAAATCTCATAGTAAAAATCTATCTGACAATATTTTTTATCGCATGGATATAAAACTGTGCGCTCGTGGTATAGTCTCGTTACAGCCTAAGGCTTTTTTACCAATTTTCAGGTGGTTATCTTTTAGGATAAAACAAAAATACTGAAACGACCATTTGAATACAGAACTAAAATTAAGAGAGCTTTAGTCAAGGTTTAGATTAAGGTAGATCCTAAATGAAAGGTCAGCTTAAGTTTTATCTGATGTTATTTTTAGCCTGCATGATTTGGGGACTTACACCTATCTGTGGTCGAGTCCTGAAAGACTGCATGTCTCCAATGTTAATCACAGGCGCAAGATTCTACTTAGTAGCTTTGATCTTATTTACCTCAATTTATCTAATTGAAGGTAAGAAAGGCTTATACCTGTCACGCCATGACTTTTTAGTTCTGCTCTTAATGGGCTTTGTCGGTATCTTTTTGCATAACTCTCTATTATTTGAAGCTCTAAGAATGACACCAGCTTCAAATGCAGCTTTAATTGAGAGTATTGGTCCTTCTATTACCTCAACTCTAGCCTTTATTATCATCGGTGAAAGATTAAGTAAGTTTGGATGGCTGGGTATTTTTATCTCCTGCTTTGGCGCAGGCTATATCGTATGTAAAGGCTCATTAGATACGCTGTTGCATTTTCAGGTAAATTTAGGTGAGATCATTGTTGTAGTCTGTGAGGCTATGTGGTCTTTTTATGTAGTTATCAGTTGGAAACTGTCAAAGAATGTTAATGCACTGGCAGTAACTGCTTGGACAGGTCTCTTTGGTGCCATTTTCTGTACTTTTGCAGGTCTTATCTTTAATGAATTACATGTTTATGCCATTACTAAGACCTATATTGAAGCATTCTTAGTCTTATCACTTTTAACCGGCGTGGTCGCATTTGTCTTATGGAATTTTGCAATTACTAAGGTAGGTGCAAGTAAAGGTGGTACCTTTGTGTATTTAATCCCAGTCTTTGGTGCAGTCTTTGGTGTAGTCCTCTTAGGAGAGGAGTTTACCTTACAGGAGTTTATAGGCGCTTTAATTGTTGTGATCGGTATGATTATTTCAGTAAAAGCTAAGCTCTCTGTTCGCTCTAATACTAAGAGTGTCTCTGAAATCAAAAAACACCTTATTGAAAAGCAGGCTCTAAAGCTTACCTCTGAAAAATAGCCGTGATCTTTATAAACAGAGTATAGAGAACAAGAGTTCTTTTTTTGCCAAGACATCGTCTAACATTGATTCTGTCTAACATAGATTCAGTCTAACAAAGATCCTGAGAGTACCCTGTGGGCTTACATCATCAGAGCTTAGCCTTGTACTTTTCAGATATGGAATAAATCTCTTTAAAGTCATCAAGCTAAAAATAGTCTTTTCAATAGTCAAATATCAGCACAATTTGCCAGTAAAAAATCACATACTGTAAATTGCCTGTATAATCTAGAGTAAGGTTACAGGAGAGTAGACATGAAAGATATCAGTTCAACAGGATCATTTGCGGATTTTACTTTAAAGAACTTTATCTATGTTGATAAAACTGAATATATCTATAATCTTCTAGAGACTGAAGAACGTGTTTTTATCTCAAGACCTAGCTGTTTTGGTAAATCTCTTACCTTAGATACTATAGCTACATTATTTGAGTCTGGTGTAGATCCTTACTTTAAAGGTACCTGGATTTATGACAAGTGGACAGAGCCTACCTATCCTGTTTTAAGATTGAACTTCTTAGATTTAGATAATTCCTCATTGGACTTATTTAAAAAGCAACTCAATTCAAAGATTACCGATTTTGCAAATAAAATCGGAGTTAATGGCTATGTAGAGAGAACAGAGCCACAAGATACAATTGACTTCCTGTTAGAAGAGTTAAGAAGGCAAAATCGCCAAATCGTGCTCTTAATTGATGAGTATGACCATCAGTTGGTATCAAACATCAACAATGAAGATCTTTATAAGCAATTCCAAGTAGAATTGCAAAACATCAATAACAATTTAAAAGGTAAGTGGGCAATTAAATTCTTGCTTATCACAGGAGTTACCAGAACAAAAAACTCTTCAGCCTTTTCAGGTACTGATATCAACGACATTACTAATGACAGTGCCTATTCTCAGCTGATAGGCTTTACCCGTGACGAGATTAAAAAGTACTACATTGATTATTTAAAGCTTGCAGCATCCTATGAGAACAACTGTAGTGTAGATGAAGTTACAGAGCCACAAATAGAGTCAATACTAGACAAGCTTGAGGAGCAATATGGTGGCTATTGCTTTGATGAATTCTACAAAAAGAAAGTCTTTAACACCTG
>JBNMJE010000157.1:0-3081 GCA_050873645.1 Succinivibrio sp.
ACTGACACTTGGCTGCACTCATCGCTTTTCTCCAATAACGTTGTTAATTTCAACATTATTCAGAAAAGCTTCTCTTGCCTAGGATGTGATATGCTGTTTCTAAATAATGCAGTGACTGTTCCTCGTCACCACATAATTCATAAAGTTAACGATTACTGTGTATTATATGGACATTCAGCTTGTCTTTATAGACGACTAATATAACCGACAATTAATACAAAAATGGTAGAATAGTGTCAAAAAATACGAATTTGACGAACTTTTTTACAAATCGCCTTAAATAACGTTGATTCAGAATCAAAAAATAAAATCTTGCGCTTTTACGGAAAACAAATGTCTACTTACATCTTTGGTGATCTTCATGGCTGTTATGATGAATTTACAGCACTTTTAAAAAATATCAACTACAACGAAAACGAAGATGAACTCATCTTTACTGGTGATTTGATAGGTAGAGGTCCTAAGCCATGTGAGACTCTAAATCTAATCACAGAGTTAAAAGCAAAACACCCTGCCCGCATCCACTCTGTATTAGGTAATCATGACTTAAATTTTTTAGCAGTTTACTTTGGTTACCACAAAGCAAAAGCTAAAGACAATTTAGAGGTGATCCTAAATTCACCAAAGCTAAACGACTATATAGAGTTTTTTAAAAGCACTCCTCTTTTATATGTAGATCCTGAGAAAAAGCTTGCCGTAGCTCATGCTGGTATCTATCCACTATGGACCGTTGATGAGGCTTTAAAACATACCAAGGTTTTATCAAATGTAATGCAAGATCCTTATCATTTAAAAGTCTTACTAGCTAACATGTATGCAGATCATCCTGATCATTTTGATGAGAACATGCTGACATCTGATCTTAACTACTGGAGATTTATCGTAAGTGCCTTTACCAGAATGAGACTGTGTTCTCGTGAGCTTGTTCTTGATTATGGTCATTCAGACTGCTCTGTAAGTGATGCACAAAAGGACAATATCTATCCTTGGTTTAACTTTGGAAAACCATTTGAGTTTAAAGGCGAGGACTTCTCTCTTTTCTTTGGACACTGGGCAGCTTTAAATGCTCAATGCGACAGAGAACATATCATAGCTTTAGATACAGGCTGTGTCTGGGGCGATAAACTTACCTGTTATGCCCTCGAGAAACAAGAAAAATTTTCAGTTTTATCACTTCAAAAGAAAAGAGAATCTAAATAGTTAGATTTCTTCACTAACATTTTACTTAGTGCTAATAATTTCTTAAAAAGCAGTATTAAAAATCAATACTGCTTTTTTATTTATTTTCAATAAATTAAATTCAATTATTGAAATTTAATTTCAAAATCAATCTCCACTTCATTTAACTCTTATCCTTAAACTGATCATTTTGTGCATTATTTTAGTTTTTAATCAGAATTTGAATTTTAATTTTTGAGATTTAATAATGATCTAACATTTTAGTTTTACTATTATAAACAAGATAAAAACTAGTAAATAATTCACCTTTTACATAAATTAGAACATTACAATCATTACAAGCAACAGGAATTTCATGTCTTTTAAAGACATGAGTAATTAGATCACGTGTAAATAACGATGGTGTTTATTATGGAAAAGACAGACGATAGAAAAACAGAAAAGTTAATCCGAACAGCTATATTCTCCTCTGTAGGATATCTCTGTGCTGGTATTACAGTTTCTCTATTTGCAGGTATTAACCTGTGGACACAGTTTTTGGAAACAGATGAAGCTGTATTCTCACTTGCAGTGGTATTAACATTCATACTCTCCGCAATTGCAGGTATTGTGTTAATTCGTTACCTCGTACCTAAGATTGGCGCTAAGACTGTGTATGAGCAGGATATCTTAGTTGCTATGATTGGTATGCTCTTTATAGCTCTTGCAATTAACATTGCCATGCTCTTTGTAGGTATTATCATCTGCTCTGGAGCTTTAGCTGTGTTCTTCTATGAGAACTTTACAAGACAGCTAAATCTTGTAAAAGAGCTAAACCACTCTAATCAAAATACTAAGAGCAAACAGAGTAAAGCTAAAGTTTTTTACCTCTCTGGCTGGGCACTAGGTCCTATCATTGCAGTTCTTGCAATCTCTATCTTTTCAAATCTAATTGGCGTTCTTACTTTAAGAATTCTCTTTGCGCACTTTATCGTGATCTCTTTTTGGCTGTGGATACAGCGTTTAGGTGTACATGAGTCTTTTGCTGACGCTCCTACTGCTCTCTTGGCTCATCCACAGGAAGACAATGCTTCAAATGAAAAGCTAAAGAATACAGACACCTCAACAGGAGATACTGTAAAGACAGAGTCTTCAGAGAATGAGGTTACAAAAGATGAGTTCTCCCCTTCTCAAGATAAAGCAGAAGTAAACACTTCACCTGATACAACAGGCAATGCTTCAACAGACAATTCAACTCAATCAGATAAAGATAACTAAGTTAAGGTTAATCATGAATAACATCTTTAAACTTGCCCTGCTATCTTTACTGCTGATAGCATCGCCTTATGCTCTGGCTGATGAGCCCTTATTTACACGTTACACTTTCTATGGCATTCGCTATGAGATGATTATCTTTGCGCTAATGCTAGTAGGTGTTGCAGTCTTTTACACCAAGACCATGAAGGTAGCTATCATTGGTCTGCTCTCCTTGTGCTTTTACAAATATGAGTTTACCGATGGCTTTTCTGTAATTAAAAAGCTAATTGGCTATGTAAACACTGATGGTCAATTTGTAAGTGGCTCTTGGAATACTTATTTAAACTTAGCTTTAATGCTACCAGGCTTCTCTGTCTTAGCTAAAGTATTTGAGGACTCAAAACTACCTTCTATTATTCCCCGCTACTTGCCTAAAGGTCACTGGGGAGGCTTTGCCTTATTACTGTGTATCTTTGCACTAAGTACCTTCTTAGATAATATCGCAGCAGCTATGATCGGTGGCTCCATTGCCATGATCGTATTTAAAGGTAAGGTACATATAGGCTTTGTCGCAGCAATTTGTGCTGCCTCAAACGCAGGTGGCGCAGGCTCTGTTGTAGGTGATACCACTACTACTTTAATCTGGATCTTTGGTAAAGATCCTCT
>JBNMJE010000158.1:0-3024 GCA_050873645.1 Succinivibrio sp.
TAACTTACGCTGTTTCCAAGCGTCCGAAAACTCAGGAAAACGAATTTCTGGAATATTTTCACCATTTTTAGGAAACATCTTTTGAAGAAGCCCTTTTTTCAATTTTTGGAGCGAATTTAACTTACGCTGTTGAAGGGTAATTGTGCTATTTAAACCAGTAAACAAACGCCCAATCATTTTCTGTTCTTCTTTATTTTCAGGAAATGAAAAAGATATATTAGCAAGGTCGCCTAAATAAATTCCTGGCTGAGCTGATGTAGACTTATTCAAATTTAGAAATTTTTGAAATTTAGGTGATGTAATTTCTGAGTATAAAAAATCAGAAGAAACTTCATCGATAGGTCTCAAAATAGCAACACTTCTTTGAAATGTAATCTCTTCAGAAACATTGAATATAGCAGTTTCTCCTATAGAGCCAACAATTGTTAACAGAACATCTCCTTTATTTATTTTAAAAGTCGAGTGGATTTTTTTATAATCTTCGTCTGAAATTATTCTATCTGTTTTGTCCCAAAATATTCTTCCGTCTTTAATGTTTTTGGCGCTTAACAAGTAATGCCCATTTGTTACGTCCTTGTGGGAACCATGAGTTCCATCCTTCAATAACTTAAGAATATCTCCCAACTTACGCTGTTTCCAAGCGTCAGTAAATTCTGGGAACCTTAATTGAGGTACTGTCTTATCTTCTTTCATAAGTTATACCTCCAGCTTAATGTTCAGACCAAGCTCTTTAAAATAGCCATTTAAGGTCTCATTAAGATCAGATTCTTCTTTGCAAGCATCTTGGTATTCTTTGAATACTTCATCAAGATCGATAGGTTCTTCTTCCTCGAAGGTATCAACATATCTTGGGATATTGAGGTTAAAGTCGTTTTCTTTGATTTCATCAAAGGTAGCTAAGTGACTGTACTTCTCGATATCTTTACGTTCCTTGTATGCGTTAAAGATCTTCTCGATATTTTCAGCAGATAACTTATTGCGTGCCTTTTCTTTTACAAAGTCTTTTGAAGCATCAATAAAGAGAACATCTCGATTAGAGTTGTTCTTTTTTAAGATAACTACACATGTAGGAATTGAAGTGTTAAAGAAGATATTAGCAGGAAGACCAATTACAGCATAAATAGAACCTGACTCTAATAGGTGCTTTCTAATTACACCTTCAGCATTACCTCTGAATAAAACTCCATGAGGTAAAACAATGCCCATAGTTCCATCTGTCTTTAAGTGATAGAAACCATGTAATAAGAAGGCATAGTCTGCAGCAGATTTAGGAGCTAACTTTTCATACTGAGCAAAACGAGGATCAGTAATAAAGTTCTCATTAGCAGACCACTTTAATGAATATGGCGGATTCATAACTACCGCATCAAAGTTTGTTGGTTCATCTGTAGGCCAATCAGCAGATAGAGAATCACCATTATTCAGTCTTTGGTAATGAGCAGATACTTTATGTAGCATCATGTTCATTCTTGCAAGGTTAAAAGTCTGATTTACTATTTCCTGACCGTGATAGTAAATATGCTTTGATTGAGGATCTGAAATGTAATTTTTAACCTGTAATAGTAAAGAGCCAGATCCACAGCATGGGTCAAATACAGTAAATGCTTCTTTATTCTCTTTGCCACTGGTTACGATCTTAGCAATTAACTGAGATACTTGCTGAGGAGTATAGAACTCACCTGCTTTTTTGCCTGATTCTGATGCAAATTGACCAATCAAATATTCGTAGGCATCGCCTAAAGCATCTTCACCATACTTATTAAAATCAATATGAGCTAGAGCCTTAATCACAGATGAAATTAGCAGATTTCTATCCTGTGGTGTTTTTCCCAAATCTTTTGAATTGATATCAAAACCTTCAAAAAGGTTTTCATAGGTCTTACCTTGAGATACTTCAACGTCTCTAAAGGCTTGATGTAAGTTTTCTAGAAGAAAACTGTCATCGTTAATCTGGTTATAAAAGGCTGTAAAGGTAAATTTTGGGAGGATACAGCAACCAAAGTCTCTAGTTAACTCTTCTACAAGATCATTCCAATCTTCAGAATCTTGAGCTTTTTCATAAATATCTTGAGCTTCTTCGACAGAAGATGGAACTCTATCTTCTAAAAGGTCTACTACTTTATACAGGGTCTTGTCTGATAAGCTTTTATAGAAGATCAATCCTAGTAAGTAGTCTTTATAAACATCAGCTGTCATTTTGGCACGCATTTCATCAGCAGCTGCCCATAATGAAGACTGTAAATCCTTTGCATTTAGCTGTTCCATACTATCCTCTTTACAAGTATGAGTTGAATCTATCTTTCGATTACAAATTTATCTAACTGTAACTTTATAGAAGTAAAAGACTTTTTGAAATAGGTGCCCCACTATTATTCTTAAGCGGTCACACAAAAAGCTATTCCTAAGACACATAACTAATTTATGCTATCATCGTTCCATAATTAGAAACAAATAAAAAAAAGGTAAATCAAATATGAGTGATGATAGAGAAAACATGTATCTAACTTTAGATGATTTCCTCGATGATATGGATGATCGTAGAAAGGATAAAAACAAGTTTATAGGTATGGAATTCATATATGAAGGTGTCCTTTACCGCATAAACAACGAATCTCTAGCTAGCACATATAAGACTGTTCCACTAGGAGTTAAATTCATGGTATTCATTGTTCATTGGATAAAATATCCTTATGATCTTGAATACGAAACTATAGGAGAATTTTCTAGTATGGAGGAGCTGTTAAAAGATTTGAAAATAAAGGGACGCCCATTTACAGAAATAATAACAGATCCTAAAACCCGTATAGATTGTAGGGATGATGAAGTTGATTATTTGGACCTTTGATTTTTATCGATGAGTGAAGAATTCAACTAAAAAAAACTAGAGAGTGAAATAAAATCCGTGTAAACCCAATTAAGTCTGATATTATTTTATGACTTAGTTGGAGTTTAATATGGCAAAAATCAAACGTAACCCTGCAGCATTAAAAATAGCAGATCTTATCTTTGAGAATTACGATTTAA
>JBNMJE010000159.1:0-2967 GCA_050873645.1 Succinivibrio sp.
AATATCTGCATAACCATCACCAGATTCATAGTTAGAATGGTATTCAGAGAAGAAGTTTACAGAGCAGTTAGAGAACAAGCCATTTAAATAACCATGGTAGTAGTTCTCATGAGGTGCCTTAGTTGCATTATCTCTTATAGAAATATAGCTTTGTAACAGGTTATAGATAGTATCAGATGCAATCTCAGCTTTTCCTTCAAAGAGGTTATTAGCTAAAGTATCAGCAACACTGTTTGGAGCAATCTTTGTATTAAATCTGTTTTGAATGTTGTGTTCAAAACACTCAAGTATCTCTAGGTTAGGTATTTTTACAAAGATATCTTTATTGTTTACTTTTGCTAAGCCTTCTTTTTTAGTCTGTTCCCAATCTACAGTCAGATATCCAGTATGTAAGAGTAATGACCAGAAATCATTCAATCCAGATTAACTCTTCAAAGTTCATCGAAGTTGCTAACAAATCAAAGATCGACTTCTTTACAGGTTGCTATATTCAAGATCTGATGACAGCAAAAGATTTTGATAAAGCTTTAAAGAAACTTGATGCCAGATGGAGTAGAGCTTTGGAGATGACAAGAAACTAACTTATCTAAAATCAGGTCACAGCAGGAGTTGCTGTGACCTAACCTTACAGGAATTACTGTTATTTCAGTGTCCGCCTAAAAGGTAGTGGACATAAAAATATGAAAACTCAACAAATAAAAACTAAACTTTGAAATCACATTGCAAAACTTCAATTCCATGAACCATTTCAATTCCATGTTACTATCACTTTATGACTCAAATTAAATTTATGAGACTCTTTTCTGAAGACTGAAACTGACGACAATTAATGTCGACCTGTCTACAACGAACAACGCATGATAGCAACTAGATAATGGTACCAGCTACATCAAAGCCTTAAAATTAACATATAACCATTTGATCAAAAAGAAAAATATTCATTCATTTTTCGTCATCAAATAATGTGAACTACAACAAATAAAATTATGAGTAACAGTAGTTTTTACTGATATTTTTAGAAATATGAGCAATTTCTTTGAAATATTGTCAAAGTTTGTAGTTCACAGTCACAGTTTTAATTTATCAAAATGAATAAACTTATCTTTAGTGATGATTGATGTATGAGCAAAAAGCAAATACATAATTATGGGATGTAAAATTATCACTTCATATAAATATACCTTTTAAGGCTCTTTGTGGTCAATTGCCATGAAGAGCCCTTTTCAAAATGTATGTTACCTTGAAAGACACATCTTTTTCGTTTTCTACTTTTAGTTTTTATATATGATTTGACTGCGGACAAGATGCAGATCTGCATCCTTATATCGTTTGAGAAATAAAAAGACAACCTAATCTCCTAGATTGCCATTAACATGAGATTTGATCTTTAAGTTTTAATTACAGAGCAGAACTTGCCTTGTATAAAACTACGTCATTAACTGCTTCAATAGTGCAAGTCTCATTAGCTTTCTGTAATAAAGCCTCACCTTTACCGTAGTAACGGTTATTCTCATCTAACTTGAACTCACCGCTTACTGCTAACCAGATACATGCACTCTTATCTTTAGGAACAGAGAACTTCTGATTTGGCTTTAATACATACTTAGTTAATCTGAAATCTTTAACTGGTACGTTGTACGCTTCACCGCCATCAGTCGTCTTTACTGAAACTAAGGTCTTAGGAGAGATTTCTTCGAACTTAACAATCTTTAATAATTCTTTAACATCTACTAATTTAGGAGTTAAACCACCACGAATTACGTTGTCTGAGTTAGCCATTAACTCAATGTTCTGACCTTCAAGATAAGCATGAGGAATACCAGCTCCCTGGAATACTACATCACCCTCTTTAACGTACATTAAGTTCATTATAAGAACCATGATTAGACCAGCATCTAAGTTCTGTCCGCACTCACGAGCACGAAGACCTGCACGTACAATCCAGAATAGAGGATCACGGCGAGAGATCTTTGAAGATTGATAATCGCCTTTGTTCTCATCTACTACTGGAGCTAAGATCTTATCTAAGGCTTCTTTTGATAAACCGAAGATATAGCCTACAAACTTGTTTAACCCCTCTTCCGCGTATTTCTTTGCAAGATCTTTTGTAGATGCAAAACGTGACAGATTCTTAATTGCTGTCTCTTTATGAGCAAAACCGTGTAACAGATAGAAATCTGATAAAGCCAACATCAGCTCTGGCTTGTGGTTGTTATCTTTGTAGTTACGCAGATTTGCAGGAACATTATCACGCTCTTCTCTGTCGTATCCTGCTCTTGCCTGCTCTAGAGTAGGATGAACCTGAATAGATAAAGGCTCACGTACGTCTAATACCTTTAATAAGTATGGAAGTCTGTTTGCGTACTCTTTGCAAACCTCTTCACCTAAAACAGATTTAGGATCGTAATCAATAAACTCTGATAACTTCTTACCATTAGAAAGTGTTGCAGTTCCAGAAGGATGCTCACCTAACCAGTACTCAGCGCTTGGTTTTCCCTCAGGAACTGAACCTAATAGCATCGGGATATAACAATAACCTCCCCAAGCATAATCTTTGACAACACCCTTTAATTCAATCATTTTGACCTCTATTTATTTTCTAGATTTAAAAAAACTAGTTTTAAGTTAATTGTATTTTATAAAAATACCGACACAACTGTTGTTATTAAATTATTTAAACAGTTTTAAACTCACATAAGTTTTTCTACTGCTCTTGAGACAGAGACTCAAGATGTAAGCTGCTTGTAGTTTGTTCATTCTCACAATGACAGATAGTTGTACGAATCTCATCACTACATCTTTGATACAATTCAACTTCAAGACCAGCAGCATTGCTGTGACGAAAAACATTTAGCTTCAATCTTTGGATTGAACTCAATGGCATACAACATTCTGTCTTTAGCTAGACTGGATTTATCTAAACACACTGGAGTTAAACACCGCAATAAAGAAACAGCTAAGAGAGCA
>JBNMJE010000160.1:0-2945 GCA_050873645.1 Succinivibrio sp.
TAAGTGCTTCTTAAAGCTAGGCGTATTTTAAAACTTTTAATCACATCGATAAAGGGATAATTTAGCTTTTTACGGATATGTTGCAATGAAGAAACAGTAAAACTTGCATAGTAAAGACTACGCAAGTCTTAAGTATTTATAGGCTTTCAAGCTTTGTAAGTACAGGAGATTTACTTACAGATTTGGCAATAAAACTTTTTAGATTCTGCTCTTTAATTTTCTTTTGTGCACACTTTGCGTGATCATAACTGTCAAAGGCTACAAAACAGGATGAACCACTGCCTGACATTGAAGCTGTACCAAACTCTGATAAGGTATCTAATAACTCTTTAACCTGTGGATATTCATTTACCACTACAGGTGTAAAGCAGTTATCAAATCTAGTATGCATTAGTTCATCAAAAGTTCTTACAGGGGAATCCTTTTTTAATTTGTCTGATGCAAATAAAACTTTAGTAGGTACAGAGCAATCAGGAGTTGCAACTAAATAGTACTTATTCTCCACATTGACAGGTTCTAGAATTTCACCAATACCTTGAGCAAAACAAGTTGTACCTTTAATAAAGATAGGTACATCAGCACCTAAAGATGCTCCTAGTTCTATTAACTTATCCTCAGATAAGTTTAAATCCCATAACTTGTTTAAGACAGAGAGGGTAGTCGCTGCATTGCCTGAACCTCCACCTAAACCACCGCCTTGAGGCAGTACTTTATCAATAGAAATATTCACTCCTTTTTTACAATGAGTTTCCTGTTTTAAAAGCATAGCAGCTTTATAGATTAAGTTTCTCTCAACAGGAAAACCAAAGTCTGTAAGCAGTTTTACTTCATCATTTTTATCACTAGTTTCAAATGTCATCTTGTCACCATGATCTAAGATCACAAACAGTGTCTGCAGATTGTGGTAACCGTCAGGTCTTTTACCTGTAATGTATAAAAACAGGTTTAACTTACAAGGACTAGTGACTTCTAATTTCATGGTTAATTGAGCCTTAAGACGTTATTGATGTTTACTTTTACCTGAGTAAATGGAGTTAGGATCTCAAAGTTAGTAGGCAGTGGTAAACCTCTTCTTTGAGCCTGATACTGCTTGTAGGTTACAAGGTATTCTTCACCCTGTTTAGCAGTTTTTACAAAGCCTTGCTCATCATAGGTAAGCTCACCTTTAGGAGCACCTACCATGATAGCGGGTAGATCCTCAACAGGAATATCAAGTCCAAACTGAGTCTTTAACAGATCTCTTGCACTGTCACCTTTGTTAACTTTACCTTGAGCTTTTAAGAAGGTAGTGCCGTTAGCATAAACCTCTAACATGGCATACTGCATACCCATGGGACCAGTAAACTCTAATGAGAAGTAATTCTTTTTGTAATGATATGTACAGTTAACTGCAAATCTTGCTTTTTTATAACGAGAGATTAAAGCAATCTTACCGTTCTCTTCTAGCTCACTGATATTGTTTAATTGAGCTAATTGCTCTTGTCTTGAGAGTTTTGCAAACTCCTCATTTGAGCTAGTAGTAGAACATGCATTTAAAAGAGTTAACATTGTGGCTGTAGTTACAACTGTAAACAGCTTCATTAAATTATGTTTTTTCACGGTTAACTCCTTTATTCTTCTACGTTATCTTTAGCGTCTTTGTTTTCTAAAGGAACATCATTTTTAAGATCCTTTTCCTGAGCATCTTTAATGATGTTATAGATCCTGATTAACTCCTGATGAGATTTAAATCCTTTTAGATTTAAATCTGAAGCTGTAAGCCCATTAAAGCGAGCATTACCATTTACATGATCTAAAACATTCTGAAGAGTCTTTTTACCATATAAGAGCTCAAAGCCTTCTAGGTAATCCTCTTCATTTAAAAAACCTTCAGTCTTGCACTGTAAAACTTTAATCAAGCATTGATAGAAAGATAACTTATCTAGTGAAAAGTCATTTTGATTGTATCTTACAGTCCAAATTGCGTAGGTTAAAGCTGAAGGGTAAACCTTTGCTGCAAGTGCGATTAAGCATCTTAATTCACCCATTCTTAAACTTGCCCACTTTGATTTAGGATCAGGCAGAATACCTAACAGCTGGCAAACTAAGACATCGTTATCGATATCTTCACTTTCAAGTTCATCAAGATAGTCTGCATAAGTCTCAACGGTCTCTTCAGAACCTGGTAAGGAGAGAAGAGCATCCTGAAAATCAATACCACTGTTGGTATTGTTGTAGACAAGATCATCTACGGGGTAGATTTCAGACATACCTGGAACGATGGTTCTGTAGACGCATACACCTAGTTCATTGTATGAGCGTACATAAATATCAAAACCTAATTTTGCAATCATGTAGCGCAGAGCTTTATACTGTTCTTGAGTGTTACCTGAAAAATCCCAGGCTACAAACTTATAGTCAGGGATCTTTCTGAACATCTGCATTGGCAGAATACCTGTTGAATCTACAAAGTGACTCTCTAGATTTACGATGTCAGATGTTCTCTCTAAATCAAAATCAGGCTCATCAAAATTGTCTAAATCACTGAAGGTGCGACCCTGCATTAACTCTGTAATGGTTCGGTCTAGCGCAACCTCAAAAATAGGATGGGCACCAAATGAGGCAAAGCAAGTACCGTTACTCTGATTGAATAAAACCACACAGACTACAGGAAACTTACCACCTAAAGAGGCATCATAAGCAATAACTTTTAAGTTATCGCCTTGTAAGGTCTTTAATGAGTTATATGACTTTTCATATTTTTGTAAGATCTCATCAGGAATTACAGGAAGAGCTAAACCTCTTTTAATAATTTCCTTTTTTACATAACGCTCGATGATTTCAGAAAGTCCCTGAACAAGTGCTTCATATTCGGTATTGCCTTCAGACATACCGTTAGAACCGTACAAGTTATCTAAGAGGTTTACAGGAAAGTAAACTACTTCACCGTTTCTTGCATTAGTAAA
>JBNMJE010000161.1:0-2903 GCA_050873645.1 Succinivibrio sp.
ATTGTCTGGTTGTAGGTAGTATTCATATCGGGTCTTGTGTTATTGGTTTAGGGATAATTCCATTATACACAATGACCCTTTTTTCATTCTTACCTACCTTTTAAGATCTTATTGATCCCACAAATTTTCGTACAGACCCGATTTTTTTATACAAAATTCGCTTAATTTTCAAAAATTTTGTGATAGCCTCGATTTAATTTTGCACTGCTAGTGTTAAAAGATTTTCCTTATTGTAGAATGGATTGACGCAATAGATTATCGGAGCAAACTATGGATTATGGCACACAGCTAGTTGCCTTATGCGTAGTACTAGTAGTTACAATAGAATTTTTCCAATACAGACGAGTAAAGTTACTTTCAACCAAACTGTTTGAAGGCTTTTTAGGTCTGTCTATTTTCTGCATGGTATGTGATATTGGCTGTATTTATGCACTATCACACCCTCAGTATTTCTCAATTCTAACTAACAGAATTATTCACCAGTTCTATTTTGCGTCTTTATCTGTGATGGCTTTCTACGTCTTTATCTATGTGGATTTACGTGGAAGAAAAGTCAAAAACTATTCAACTTTTGAATTTGGCTTAAGATCACTCCCTTTAGCTCTTTCAATCTTAGGAATTTTATTTGGTGATATTAACTACAATGTTTCTGTAAAAGGTTCATACTCTTACGGAACCTTAGTAAGCATTGTTTATATCATGTCAGCTGTATATTGTGTGATGTCAATTGCAGCTCTAGCTTATGCAGTTAAGAATAAAAACGTAGTTGTAAAGTATGACTTTGTATTCTGCTTTGCTGCTTGGCTCTTTATCGCCATTTACCAGTATTTAGTTCCAACAGCTTCATTAGTAAGCTTAGCGATTGCGCTTATCGTGATGTTTATGTACATCTCTTTTGAAAACTCAAAAGAGAATGAGGATAAGGATATCCACTCATTACTGTCACGTAACGCTTTTGAAATGGTAATCAATGAGCTGTTCGGTGAGAATAAGAATTTCTATGTGATCTGCTTTTCAATGCAGAACACCTCCTCATTGCGTTCAACCTACAGCTTATCAACCTGTCTAGATTGTATTGAAAAGTCAGTAAAATCAATTCCTGATTTTAATAACCGCAATATCTTTAGAATCTCAGAGTTCAGCTTTGGATTTATTATCTTCTCAAAAGAGGAATTAAATGACTGGAGTGCTCGCTACAAGGTTTCAGATAAGGCTCTGTTAATTGAAGACAGCTCAATTCAGCCTACCTACTTTGTAAGTGCGGTTGAGTGTCCTACAAGTGCTGATAATGCTGAGTCCTTATTCTCTTTAATGTCATTCTGTCAGTCACACTATGAAGCTCAGAATGACCATTCAGTTTTAATTGTAGATAAAGAAATTGCTGATAAGAGAAACTACATCCTCTCTGTTGAGAGATTGATCCAAAGAGCTGTCGATGAAGATGGTTTCTATGTAGTTTATCAGCCAATTATCAATACCAAGACCAATCGCTGTGAATCAGCTGAAGCTTTAGTAAGACTAAAAGACTCAAAGTCATTTGGCTTTATCTCTCCTGAGGTCTTTATTCCTGTAGCTGAGCGTCGTGGTCTAATCAGTAAGATTGGCGATCAAGTATTCTCAAAAGTTTGTCAGTTCATTAAAGACAATAACGTTGAAAAGTTAGGCTTAAAGTATATTGAGGTAAACCTTTCAGGTATTCAGATTGCTGATCCTAGCATTCCATTTAGATTACATCAGACTGTAAAGAGCTATGGTCTTGATCCTAAGATGATCAATCTTGAGGTGACAGAAACAGCTTTAGTACGTAGCGGTAAGATTGCTCTTGAGAACATGGAAAAGTTAAAGTCATTTGGCTATAAGTTCTCAATGGATGACTTCGGTACTGGTTACTCAAATCTGTCACAGGTGGCTGCTGTTAAGTATGATCTTGTGAAGATGGATAAGTCTTTAATTTGGCCTGCTTTTGAACCTAATAATGAACAGGCAAGAACCATCATGCTAGCTTGTATTAAGATGTTCCACACCATGGGCATCTCAATTGTAGCTGAAGGTGTGGAAACCGCTGAGCAGGCTGAAGTTCTAGCAACTAACGGTGTTGAGTTCTTACAGGGCTATCACTACTCGAAACCTGTTAAAGAAGACAAGTTCCTAGACTTCGTTCAAGAGTTCAATAAAACCAGAATTGAAGCTGCAATAGAACCAGAGACTGATTCAGATAGCGCAGCTTACGCTGATCTTTAATTAACTTACTGCTTTGAATTTCATTTAAGGCAGTAATGTTATCTTTTCAAATCAAAATCAAATCAAACTCCAAATTCTCTAAATCATAAATGCCTTAGGAACCTTCAAAAACGCACACAGAGCGTTCTCATACCCTTTTATGATAATTTCATAAGAAGATCTTTACATGACCGCGTCACTGCGGTTTACAGTTGCTGATGCAGGCATTTGCAATAGTATTGATTGAATACGTCAGCGCCAATTACTCGGCCACTATGCGCCACATACGCGGTCACAATTAGTTTATTTTTAAAGGACTTTAAATGAAGTATAGGATCTAAAGTGAAGACAAGAATGTAATCGGTAAAGTGTGGTTTAACCTTGCAGAAAATTAGTCATGAGCCATAAAAGTAAAAGTCCTGAAAACAGATCTGTAAGATCTCTCTTACCATATGCTCATAAAAAATCACATTCTTGCAGATCGTAAAGATCTTTTACTTAGGATCTGCTTTCTTTTCAATCTTAATAACATTCTGAAGATCCAACAAAAAGCCCCTGAGAAATCTCAAGGGCTTTTGTTGACTAGGTTAACTTTCTAATTTACCTGTTAAGACTAACCAAAGGTTAGTTTAGCTTCTATTAGAAGCTCTAACAGTTAGAAGGTATAACGTAGTGATGCATTA
>JBNMJE010000162.1:0-2883 GCA_050873645.1 Succinivibrio sp.
AATTACACCTTTATATACTAAAGATCATTTACTAAAAATCTGCTATCAGGAGACATCTTCATGTTTTACGGTATCAACCCAACTCAAACTGAAGCTTGGAAAAAATTAACAGCTCACTTTGAATCTACCAAGAATCGTACTTTAAAAGATCTGTTCAAGCAGGATCCAAACCGTTTTGACAAATACTCACTAACCTTGGCAAAGGGCGATATTGTTGCTGATTTCTCAAAGAACATCATTGATGAAACAACATTAAACCTATTATTAGAGTTAGCAAAAGAAACAAAACTTCAAGAAA
The DNA here is from genome assembly GCA_050873645.1 of Succinivibrio sp. GTDB lineage: Bacteria > Pseudomonadota > Gammaproteobacteria > Enterobacterales > Succinivibrionaceae > Succinivibrio. Next base: position 299 of record JBNMJE010000162.1, read on the forward strand.
ACATTGAAGCAATGTTCTCAGGCGAAATCATTAACCGTACTGAGGGGCGTGCAGTTCTTCATACAGCATTACGTAACTTCTCCGGTAAGCCTGTATACGTTGATGGCAAAGATGTAATGCCAGGCGTAAAAGCAGTTTTAGATAAGATGAAGGCTTTCTGTGATAAAGTTATTTCAGGTGAATGGAAAGGTTACACCGGTAAAGAAATCACTGATGTAGTTAACATCGGTATCGGTGGTTCAGACTTAGGCCCTGTTATGATTACTGAAGCTTTAACTCCATATCACACTAGATTAAACGTTCACTTCGTATCAAACATCGATGCTTCACATATTGCTGAAGTATTTAAAAAGTGCAATCCAGAGACCACTTTATTCTTAATCGCATCAAAGACCTTTACTACTCTTGAGACCATGACCAATGCTCACACAGCACGTAACTGGTTCTTAAAGACAGCTAAAGACGAGAAATTCATTGCTAAACACTTCGTAGCTCTATCAACTAACGAGAAGGGCTGTGTAGAGTTTGGTATTGATCCTGCTAACATGTTCGAGTTCTGGGACTGGGTTGGTGGCCGTTATTCATCATGGTCTGCAATCGGTTTATCAATTGCTCTTGCATGTGGTTTTGATAACTTTGAGCAGTTCTTAAAGGGTGGCTTTGAGTACGATACCTACTTCAGAGATACTCCATTAGAGAAGAACTTATCAGTTATCTTAGCTTTAGTAGGTATTTGGTATAACGATTTCTACAAGTATGAGACAGAAGCTATTCTTCCATACGACCAGTACATGAGCAGATTCCCAGCTTACTTCCAGCAGGGTAACATGGAATCAAATGGTAAGTATGTTGACAGAAATGGCAACAAAGTAAATTACCAGACAGGTCCTATCATTTGGGGTGAGCCTGGTACCAACGGTCAGCATGCTTTCTACCAGTTAATCCATCAGGGCACTAAGGTAATTCCTTGTGACTTCATTGTTCCTGCAATCAGCCACAACCCAATTGGTGATCACCACGTTAAGTTAATTTCTAACTTCTTCGCTCAGACTGAAGCTTTAGCATTTGGTAAGACCAAAGAGCAAGTTGTCGCTGAATTTGAAGCTAAGGGCAAGAAAGAGAGCGAGTACAAGGATGTTGTTCCATTCAAGATCTTCGAAGGAAACAGACCTACAAACTCTATCTTAGTAAAAGAAATTACTCCTCGCACCTTAGGTATGTTAGTTGCTATGTATGAGCACAAGATCTTCGTTCAGGGCTCTATTTTAAATATCTACTCATTCGATCAGTTCGGTGTTGAGTTAGGTAAGCAGCTAGCCATGAAGATTATCCCTGAGTTAGAGAACAATGAGAAGATCACTTCCCACGACAGCTCAACTAACGGTTTAATCAATGCTTACAAAGCAATGAAGTAATCATTAATTAAGCATCGTAAGCCTCGCTTTAGCGGGGCTTTTTTGTTTCTCCGAGAATGTATTTTTATGGTAAAATGAGTCTAGTTTTTTTATTAGATCAAGCTCATGACAGACAATAACCTCTCATATATTCCACTTCACGTTCGTTCATGCTACTCAATCAATGATGGCTTGCAGAACGTAGGCGACATCGTAAAAAAAGCAGCTAAATTAGGAATTCCAGCAATAGCCGTAACAGACTTTAACAATATGGCAGGCTTTGTTCGATTCTATAATGCTTGTTACGGTGCCGGTATTAAACCAATTATGGGAGCAGATCTTCAGGTAAAAGAAGACACAAAACCAGGAGATCCTGACAGATATTTTACTGTTACCTTGCTTGCTATGGACAGACAAGGCAAGCAGAACCTTTACGATATCTTATCTGATGCTTGGATCCACACTGCAAGTCCTGATATAGCTGTTGTTGCAGCTAAAGTTGAAGATCTTTGGAAATACTCTGAAGGTCTTATCATATTAAACGGATTTAGAGGCGATTTAGCCCAATTTGTAAAAGAAGATAATAAGAAAAAGCTTCAGGACAGATTAGAGCACTACCAAAAATACTACGGTGACAGATTCTGTTTTGAAATCACCAGAACCAACCGTGAAGGTGAAACTGATTTTGAAAATTTCGCCTTAAACTCTTGTCTAAAGTATGGTTTTGTTCCTGTAGCTACTAATGATACAAGATTCTTATTAGGTCCACATGAAGTACCTAAAGATGGTCTAACCGACTACTACGTTCACGATATTCGTGTATCAATCCAACAAGCTGTGCAAAAAGGCAACCGCGAGAATGCTAGACGTTATTCTCCAGAACAGTATTTAAGATCACCTCAAGAAATGGCAGAGTTATTTGCTGATATTCCAGAGGCATTAACTAATACACGTGTAATTGCAGAACGTTGTAATGTTGAAATTGAGCTTGACCACCCAAGACTTCCTAGATATGACACTGGTGAGTTATCAACAGCAGACTGTCTGCGAATGAAAGCACACGAAGGTTTGGAGAAAAGACTTGAGTTCTTGTTTCCTGATCCTAAAGTGCGTGAAGAAAAAAGGCCTATATACGAAAAGCGTCTAGAGACAGAGCTTAACGTTATCATCACGATGGATTTCCCAGGCTAC
>JBNMJE010000163.1:0-2849 GCA_050873645.1 Succinivibrio sp.
CGGAAACCGCGCCTAAGATCGGTCTAGTAGCGCACTTTAACTTGAGTCTAGTAGCGCGGTTTAACTTCGGTCTATCAGCGCGGTTTAACTTCGGTCTTATAGCCTAAAAAAGCTTACCTTTTCGAAGCTCCAGTCAATATGATCTGCTTGGATGGATTGAAAATTCTATCAATAATAGCATTTCCCTCTGGGCCATCACCTATCAACTTGACAATACCTTCATTGTTAAGCTGACTTGTAAACACAGTAGATTTTTTCTTCCATCTAGAGTCAATAAAGTTATAAACTGTAGACTTTACGACTGATGGGACTTTACCTTGCAAACCAAAGTCATCAATGATCAATACAGGATATTTACATAGATGATTCTGAAGTTGCATTAATGCCTTAGGATCATCACTTCTTACAACAATATCATTAACTAAATCACACCAGCGGTAGTTTCTAACAGTGATACCAGCTTTACACAAATTGATAGCCATAGCAGAGCTCAATGCAGTTTTACCAGCACCAGTAGCTCCTTGAATGATCACATTTATAATATTGTCTGTAGCCCAGCTATTGCTTGCGAGGAAGGCAACTTCATCAGGAGTAATGCCATCTTCTTGTTGATTGTATTTGAGATCATCAAAGCTAAAGTAATCCTTGATTTTGGAGCGTTTTAGCAATGAATTGTACTTCTTGTTCAAGGCGTAAGTGATTTGCTTATTAATCAGCTGTTCAATGCGGTTAAAAAAGGTAACTTTTGAGTACACGTCTTCATTTATAAACTGATTTTCCAAATCGCCAGCCATGCCGTAAAGCTTTAACTTCTTTAGATCTTCAATTAAGCTGTTCTGTTTTTTATTTAATTGCATTTTCATATTCCTCTAATCAAGTAATTTCTCTAGGTCTTCCACTACATTTTCTGTTGCTTTAGCTTTTGCTTCAGCCTTTCTTTGATGTGATTTAAGCAACTCTTCAGGACTTCTTACAAAGGCTGTTGCAGAGCTGTCAGTAACTGAAGTGTTTTCTGATTTACTGAAATCTAGAGACGTTTGGACAGGAAATTCTCCATCATGGGAATCTCTATATTGTTTGAGTTCTTTTAAGGCTCTATCAAAGACGTAGGTGTTTAGATATTTAAGCTCAGAGTCATGCATAATGCTCTGTAAGGCACTGTCATACAGGAGTCTGTCATTAGGATGGTGTAAATATCGGTTGATCATATAAATGCAACCTTTTTTACTTTCTTGGAAACTGCCATTGTTGAGCAGTGATTTGCAGAAAGAAAGTAAGTCTCCACTTAATGTTTCAGCTACCTTACAGATACTCTCAGGATTAGGATATTTAAGCTCCTTTTGAAACACAGCCTGATGGTTTTTAGGCATGTTGTTAGGTTTGGTTATATAAGCTCCGTTAGTTGTTCTTAATACGTGCGATTCTATCATTGAGTTTTTAAGGTAAATCTTGATCATAGAGCCTTCTATGCTTACGTCTACTGTTTTACCTGCATATATGAAAGGAACAGAATAATAGTTGTCATGTATTTTGACGTGGTAGTCTTTATTAACAACCAAATTTGGAATATGCTCTACATACGTTGGAAGGGCACGCTCGAGCTTTCTTGCAGCAGGCTTTTCATATGTGTTGAAAAGAGAGACTCTGGGCGTGTCTTTATTTCCTCTGAAAGAGGCTTCGTTAATGTATTCTTCAACAAGCCTCATCAGCATGAGGTTGGCTTCTTCTAGCAATAAAAACTTACCTCTCATTCTGGTTAAGACTCGTGTCTGAACTAGGTTAACAGCTTGCTCTACCTGACTTTTTTCATTAGGTAAATGAGGATTGTTTGCATTAACAGGAACACCGCATTTACGCATGAACAGGTCAAAAGATGGATTTAATATAGCTTCTCGACCTTTAGCATGCTTAGTTACCATTTGTTTTGCATTATCAATAACCAACTGCTTGGGTAAGCAGTTAAAGTAGGTAAAGGCAGATATAAGTCCTTCAACTGTACTTTTAGTAGTTTGATTTGGAACAAAGACAGCGTATACATAGCAACTTGCTGCCCAGGTTAGAACCATTACTCCATAAGGTATGGATTTGTTATCATCACCTCTAATGTCAAAAAGGTCGCCACACCAGTCAAGCTGTAGTTCATCTCCGTAAGCATGCTCTCTGTGCATTATCACGTTAGGTCCTTTAATAAGGGCTATCTGAGCATTCAGTCTTACCCTAAAGGCTGTATCTTTAAGGTATGACTTACCGAGAGCTGTAGCGTCCTTTACATAGTCAACGTAAATATCAGACTTCTTCACATTATGATCTTCAGCGTACCTCTTGGCATAAGCCTTAAAATCAGCATCGTAAAGATCTTTCTTAGTGTGATTTGGATTGTCTTTACCAATATGAACAGTCGTCTTGCTGGGCTTTTTCTCTACAACAGCTTTGGCTCCATACATTGCTCTTATAAATTCATCATCATTAAGAACCAATAGAGATGAATAAGACATGATCTTTGCATCTCTTAGTTTCTTCTTGTATCTGATGACTGTGGAGCGGGCTACATTTAGTTGAGCTTTAGTTTCATTTAAAGACTTTCCGGAGAGGATCGTCAGGCATAATTGTCTTAATAGATATATATTCATAATTTTTCCCTGATTCATTTTCAGGTTCCATAAAAATAACAGCGAAATTGCTGCATTTTTAAGTGTAGGGGGTATGAATATTTTTGAATGCTAAATAAGGGGCAATTTTAGATTATGTAGATAGACCGAAGTTAAACCGCGCTACTAGACTCAAGTTAAAACGCGGAAGTAGACCGAAGTTAAAACGCTCCACTAGACCTAAGTTAGGCGCGCGATCCG
>JBNMJE010000164.1:0-2767 GCA_050873645.1 Succinivibrio sp.
AGCTTTTCAATAAAAAAATGTTGCCAAGTTTGTCTTGAGACAGCGTTTGAAAATTTGCTCAAATATGTTTTCGATAGACGTCGATACTTGTTTACGTTAAAGAATTTCCTGTTTGAGCTCATGGAGCAATATATATTTCTTTTTAAGAGCACTTTCCTAAAAGTAACTTACCTTTGTAATCAACGTTATCTAGTGTAAAGCGTGAAGATACTGTTAGTAGTTAAATAAAGTCATGAAAATAAAAAGACAACTTAACCAAGATGAACAAAAAGATCTTATAAAGGATTTTGTTCAGACTAATAACTCTGATTTACATAGTACTTGTAGAGATTCTTTATCTTCAAAAGATACCTTAAAAGATAGTGATGCTTTAGTAGATGATGAATCAAATAAAAAGCAACATAAAAAAGAAAATCCTTATGAGAATCTAGCAGGTCCATCATTAATTTATGAGGCTTTAGATCATGTAAGACGTCTTAATGGCACAAAACCAATCTCCAAACCGTTAAAAGTTAGATTTCTACCAGATGATGTAAAAGAGAGACTAAAAGATCTTGAAGAAGAGTTTGAAAATGAAAGAATGTCAGAGGATAAAAAGCTTTCAGATAATAATTCAAACTCACAAGATGAGATTAACGAGAATTCTCGATCTTATATAGAGAAAGGAGAAATTCATAATATAGATCTTCAAAAATACAAATCATTTAAAGATCTTCACATAGGTAGCAAGGCAGGTAATAAAGTTGATGAGAGCCTCTTTTATGAAAAGGCTATGCAACACGTAAATCGTATGAATAATGAAAAAAAAGCAGTATTAGCAAAAATTAGTAAAAACTTTAAGCTATTTCTTATTATAATAGTGGCGTTCGCAGGCTACTATGCTTACAACGTGTATACTCGCAGTGACGAAGAACTTTCTGTTTCTGCACTTCAAGCTAAACTACCCATAAAGCTTGATTCTTACACCACCTTACAAAAGGTGTCCTTAGATGACAATTCTTTAAATCTTGAAGTAATAAAGTCAAAAGAATCATTTCAGGAAATAAAAGATCTTGATAGTGCACTTAATGTGTACATTCAGAGTGCATCTTCAAATTTCTGTAAAATTCCGCTTTTTTCCGATATGATTAAAAAAGGCAGAAGAATATCAGTACTTTTAAAGGCTGATGACAATTCTTTTAATAAAGAGTTTGTAGTTTCGAACTGCGATAATAAGATTGATTAAGAAATGAAATTTTTAAAAATTTTGCAAATTTTTGTGAGGATATAATGCAAAAAGTTGGTTTAATCGGCTGGCGTGGTATGGTTGGCTCCGTTTTAATGGAGCGTATGCAGCAGGAGAATGATTTTGCTTTAATTGATGCTGTGTTCTTCTCAACATCACAGGCAGGTCAGAAAGCTCCATCATTCAACGGTAAAGATTATGGTGTGCTGCAGGATGCATATGATTTAGATGCATTAAAAGCAATGGACATCATCATTACTGCACAGGGTGGCGATTACACAACTAAGATGTATAAAGCCTTGCGTCAGTCAGGTTGGAATGGATATTGGATCGATGCAGCATCAACTCTGCGTATGGAAAATGACACTAAGATCATTTTAGATCCTGTAAATCATGATGTACTGGATAAAGCTTTAAATGACGGCATTAAGTCATATATTGGCGGTAACTGCACAGTAAGTTTACTGTTAATTGCTTTAGCAGGTTTAATCAAGACAGGTAATGTTGAGTGGATTTCTACACAGACTTATCAGGCAGCTTCTGGTGCCGGTGCTAAAAACATGCGTGAGCTGTTATGTCAGATGGGCGCATTATATGATTGCGTAAATACTGAATTAGCAGATCCTCACAGCTCAATTTTAGATATTGAAAGAAAAGTTCGTGCAAAGATGAACGATAGCTCTTTCCCAACTCAGAATTTCGGTGCTCCTTTAGCAGGTTCTGCACTCCCTTGGATTGATAAAGAGCTTGATAACGGTCAGAGTCGTGAAGAGTGGAAGAGCCAGGCAGAAGCCAACAAGATTTTAGGTTATGCTCCAGATACACTACCTATCGATGGTAACTGTGTACGTATCAGCTCAATGCGCTGTCACAGCCAGGCTTTAACCATTAAGTTAAAGCAGAATATGTCAATTGCTGACATCGAAAAAGAAATTGCTTCACAGAACGAGTGGGTACGTGTAATCCCTAACCACAAGGAAGTAACCTTAAAGGAATTAACACCTGCTAAGGTATCAGGTTCTTTATATGTACCTATCGGACGTCTTCGTAAGATGAACATGGGTGAGAACTTCGTATCAGCTTTCACCGTAGGTGATCAGCTGTTATGGGGCGCTGCAGAGCCTTTACGCTGCATGTTACGCCAGATCATCGGCTAATTTAATATCTCAATTCAACTGCGCTGTGTTCTCAGCGCAGTATTCAAATCTCCTTTTAAAATCCTGTACAGTCTCTTAAATCTTTAAAATTAAAACAACATCTTTCCTAACTTCAAAAAAATTTAGATATTAAATCTCTATAATTCAGTAAGATAAATAACTTTTCAAGAAAAATATAAAAAAGTCCTCAAGAGAAATTACATAAGGACGTTAAATAAGTATCCGGGCAGGAAAGCCCATTTAAAAAAGATTTTCCGCAGGAGGAAAACAAAATGTCAATTTATGTAAATACAAACGTTACCTCATTAAACACCACTAACAAGTTATCTAAAGCTACTCATTCTTTGGATACCACTTACAAGCGTTTATCATCAGGTTACAGAAT
>JBNMJE010000165.1:0-2738 GCA_050873645.1 Succinivibrio sp.
GATATGATCTTACTTGGATGTTCTAAAATTATAATTCCACTTCCTAATCGAGGTGGTAAAGGGCTGAAAGTAGCTTAGATTAAGGCTCTAACGTGTTCTACTTTCATTTATTTACCCATAAATATCCACGAAGAGCCAAATTTAAGTAAAATTTTGTTTGTTGTCGCACATTTATATGTAAATACTTATGATCTTTTACACGTAATATCTTATAGTTAATATAGAAATATCAATGGACTAGGAGATAATTTATGAAAAAGTACAATAATATTTTAGTCGTCGCCGAACCTAAAAAAGATGTTCAGGTTGCTCTTAAGCGTGCTTTAGATATCACCCAGTTCAACCCAAAGGCTACTATCACCTTTTTAAGAGTTGTTTATGATTATTCATATGATCTCATCATTCTTAACAAGGTAAAAGAAAAGCCTGTTCATGAGGATATTGAACAAACCTATATTGACCACTTAGAGAAGATCATTGAAGAGTACAGAACCAAGGCTAACTCTGAGACCACCATTCTTCCAAAGGTTGTTGAGAACAAAGATGTAGGTGAAGCTGTTATTGATGAAATCAACAACGGTAAATATGACCTTATCATTAAGGCTGCTAACCACCACGGTGTACTAGATTCAATTATCTTTACACCTATTGACTGGTACATTCTAAGAAATTCACAGATCCCTGTAATTATTGCAAAAGATCATGAATGGACCGAAGGTGGCAACATCGTTGTTTGCGTTGATTTCACTTTAAAGGATCACGTAATTTCAAATGTAGCAATGCTTCGTGAAGCTCAGATCATAGCTAAACTTACCAAGGGTCAGATCCACTTAGTAAACTCAGCTCCTGTATATTTACCTAGTGTAATGTTAGAAGTTCCTCACTACTCACCATCTCTCTATGAGCAGAGTGTGGTTGAAGAGCATAAGAACAAACTCTTAGAGTTTGCTCATAAACACAACATTCCACAGGAATTCTGTCATATCCAGGAAGGTATGCCTGATGATGTAATTCCACAGATCTGCAGAAAACTAAATGCTAAATCTGTATTCATTGGATCTGCTGGTCGTTCAGGCTTTATGGCAGCCCTAATCGGTAACACCTGTGAAGAAATCGTTGATGATATCGATGCAGATCTGTATGTTTTAAACAGCAAGACTATTGCTAAGTAATTACAGAAAATCTAAGTCAAACCTGTAATCAAGCTAAATGAAAGCTACGTTTTAGTATTAGAACGTAGCTTTCTTGTCTCTGACTTTTTGTTTGCTTCATGAGTTTAGTCTTTCTTTTCAAATAATGAGCAAACTGTGTTCTAACAACAAGACTTTTACAAAGTGAACTGTTGATTCAACTAACTACTAATAGCTCTTTTATGAAGGCAAAACTCACACCTCAAATAGTATGCGTATCTCAATAAATTTATTGTAAAACTCTGATAGAATTAGGATAAATGTAAAAAGGAAACAGGACAAGATTAGCACCATGTCAGATAAAAAAAAGTTTAAAGAATTGCCAACTGGTGATGATTACTTTGCAAATGTTATTTCTGAAAATAAATATTATGTGGATAAGTCACTATATCTAAAATCAGTCTTTGAAAATGATGGTAGTGCGGTGCTGTTATTTACTCGTCCTCGTAGATTTGGCAAAACTTTGCTAATGAATATGTTTGCTGACTTTTTACGTATTAAAGATAGCGTAAAAGGTGACGAACAAGAAATCTCAATTGATAACACTGTCCTATTCAAAGATACAGCAATCATCAAAGATAAAGCATTCGTTGAAAAATATATGGGAAAATTTCCTGTTATTTTCATATCGTTAAGAGATGTCAAAGGAGATAACTTTACTGAAGCTTACGAGAATTTAGCAAATGAAATCTCAAATTTAGCTTCTGATTATGACTATCTTTTAGAGAGTGATGCTTTATCTGATATTGAAAAGAAAAAAGTTGCCAGACTTCAGGATGACGACTATCTAAAAAACAAAAGAAACAAATCTGTCTTAACATCATCATTAAAAGTATTAGCTAAATCTCTTTACAAACATTTTAAAAAGCAGGTTATCATCCTTATTGATGAATATGATGTGCCATTAGCAAAAGCTGCTGAAAAGAAATACCACGATAAGATGGTAACTTTAATGTCATCATTTTTTGATGTTTTAAAGAGCACTCCTAGCAATACAACTAGGTATGTAGCACCTGTATTTAAAGTTGTAATGACAGGCTGTTTAAAGGTAGCTAAAAATTCTATCTTTACAGGTGTTAACAACGTAGTTGTAAATACAGTTTTGAATACACAGACTAAATTTACATCTATCATAGGCTTCAACAAAGAGGAAACAAAAAAGGTCTTAGAAGACTATAACCTAAGTGAATATGAGGGTATGGTCAAAGAAAACTATGATGGATATCGTTTCTATAATGAAGAAATGTTCTGTCCATGGGATGTTATCAATTTTGTTGCAGAAAACTATGAGCATAAATTAAATGGAACAGAATCTGATATAAAACCAGACAACTATTGGAATGCAACGTCATCTTCTAAGATTTTGCAGGAATACTTAGGATATCTCAACAAGACCATTAGAGAGAAACTTCAGGATTTGGTCGATGGAAAGAGTATTGAAGTAAAAATCAATGATTCTATGAATTATGACGATTTAAAACTCCATGATCCTGATGATTTCTTCTCATTATTACTGCATACAGGATATTTAACAGCAGTTGGTAATCC
>JBNMJE010000166.1:0-2692 GCA_050873645.1 Succinivibrio sp.
AGATTTTACCAAATTTTCGGAACAATGGCGCATTCTGGTTCAGGTTAAATCAGGAAAAATTGCATCTGACCAGAGTTGTCACATGATTTATGAGCTGGTTAAGAACTATTCAGAAGAGGTAGTTCTTAGAACAATTCAGAGCCTATACACAATACCATACCAGATTAACGCCGGAGATATCGTAAATTTGCTTATGCGTGGGGGATATACACTTCAACAGTATCAGTGTAAGGCAAAATATATTTATCGCTCTGTAAGCGAATATTTTCGACGTGACAGCGATCTTGTATTTTCTGACAGAATTACAGCTTTGACTTTTTACACCGTCATCGGTTCTCATGAGGCTTACTGTCAGACTAATCGAGAGGATGACACTAAACTCGCTAAAGCCTTTGTTGATTTTTATTCTAATTATGACTGCAGCAGTTTTCCTGATGATATCGATGATCTTATGCTGGTTCAGTCTAATCATCACTGTTTCGGTCAGCTTCCTAAAGTTGTCTTTATTGGTGACAAGTCAATCTGTTCAGATATCTGTAATCGTATTTATGGTGTCGGTAACTATCAGATAGTTCCCAAAAAGAGAATTAAGCCTCTTTCTCTTCCTCAGAAAGAAAAACAGTATTCACAGGAAGAATATAAGCAGTTTGTTGATAAGGCTCTATCTGAGCTTGGGGGGCTATAAGCATGAAATTTTATGATGCAAATGCTGAAAAAGCTATTCTGTCTTATGTCCTTCATGAAGGTACTAAAGCTTTCTGTAAATACAAAGCAAAACTGTCAGTTTCTGATTTCTATTACGAAGTTTGTGCTGCTTTATGGGACAGCTGTAATCAGTTTGTTGTAGAACATCAGACGGAATCAGAGTTTGATACTGTATCTCTTTACAATCTGATGAAACAGAAGTCAGAAGATTATGTTTCTTCTCTTAAAGATATTGCTGAGCTTAAAGAATCAAAAATCATTGGAACTGCAGCAGACGAATATGCATCTTTGATTAAAGAAAACAGCAGAAAAAGACAACTGCAGACAACTCTATGTTCAATGCAGAACATGATTGAAGAGAGTAATGACACTTCAGAACAGTTAAAAGCAAAGCTCTGTCAGATGCTGGTCAGCACCAATAATGATTCAAATGTTCTTAACTGCGAGGATGCACTTGAAGTGGCAATTAGATTTATTAAATCACTAAGAGATCATGATGACGAAAAATCACTTATTTTCCCAACAGGCATTAACAGGCTTGATGTTCTTCTTGAAGGTGGTATCCGAAATGACACGCTTAATATTATTGGTGCCCGTCCTGGTATTGGTAAATCCGCATTAGGTTCTAATATTCTCATCAATCTGTTAAAGACAATGCCAAATCTTAAACCTTGTGTGATCTTCTCACTTGAGATGAATAATGAACAGGTTATACAGCGTATTCTGTCTTCATTCTGTGGCTTATCGGGAACAGAGATGACACAGAACTCCAGAATGTTAGGTTCACACTGGCATGAAATCATAGCTCACTCTACTGAATGTTTCAGTCATAAAGACGACAATGCTCCAAGATTACTAATGTGTGACAAGAGCAATCTGTCTCTGTCTGATATGTCTTCAATGCTTTCAGATATAAATCAGCGTTATGGTGGTGTAGGTGCCATTATGCTTGACTATCTGCAGTTAATGCCTACTGATGTGCGTATTCCTAAAGCTATTGCACTGGGTGAAATCTCAAGAGGATTAAAAGAGATTGCAAGATCGTTCCATGCTCCGGTATTTGCCCTCTGTCAGTTAAATCGTGAAGTTGAAAATTCAAAGGGTGGAGCTCCAAAAGCAAGCAATATTAAAGATTCAGGCTCTATAGAACAGGATGCCGATTTAATTATTCTGATCACAAGAGAAAAATCAGAAGCAACCCTTCATGTTGTCAAAAACCGAAACGGAGCTACAGGAAGTGTTGAATGTAACTTTAACGGAAATGCCTGTCTGTTCAGTAATGAAAAACAATATGACTATGAATATCTGTAAGGAACTTAAACACTATGACAATATTCACTTTTAAAAATTTTTGTAAGCATAAGCTAACTAATGCTCAAATCGTAAAAAACACGGTTTTAGCAATGTGCTCAATTGCAAAAATCAGTGTGCTCAAACCGTCAAAATCACGATTTAAGCAATGTGCTCAAACCGTAAAATTCACGGTTTTATCATCGTGCTCAAACCGTCATTTTTACGGTGTGACATCGTGCTCAAACCGCCTTATATATAAATATATAAGGGTGTTATTAAACACACCCTTCTATTTATATATATTCTCTACGGCGTACTCGGCCAAAATTCACAGTAAGAAAATATCTCTATAAAAATTTAAGGAGTAAAAATTGCAGCTTAAATTCTCGGTACCAGGTACACCATGTGGCAAAGGTCGACCTAGATTCTTTGGTGGTCATGCTGTTACTCCGGCTAAGACACGCAACTATGAAGCTCTGGTGAAGTATGAGGCAAGTCATGCTTTTGATTCCATGGTGGTTAAGCCAGATTATTCACAGCCTTGCAGAGTTGGTATTAAGGCTTTCTTTGGAGTGCCTAAGAGTTACACCAAGAAACAGCGTGCGCTGATTAGTGAGTATGGCAGTTCAAGAGTAAGACCAGGTAAGCCAGATATCGATAATATCATCAAGGCAATTCTTGATGGTATGAATGC
>JBNMJE010000167.1:0-2561 GCA_050873645.1 Succinivibrio sp.
ACAGCGCATATTCCTATTGCAACTCTGACAAATTTCCATTCAGAATATATATAAATTCACTGATTTTTAAAGAACATCCTGTAAGGCTTTGCTTCAGGATCTGATTAACTGTTTTGACTACAAATGTGCTATCAATTTATGTGAAATTGATCGGCTCTATTTGGTTGCCGTAAAGAATTTTTATCTTTGTAAAGTATTTTAATTTACCTTGTTATTGTGTGATTTATAATGTCATCAGTTGTTTATTTGGGGATTTATTATGGATATGACTCAGCAAAAAGTTACTTGCCTTATGGAAAGCTCTATCGATGGACGTCTAGACGAATCAAGATGGTCTGTTTTATATGATAGTAATGGAGAAGGCGAGCCTGATGTGTATTACGAGACCAAAGCCAAGTTAAATCCTGAATTGTCTATTCTTGGAAAAGAGACAATTTTACGTCACCATTGTAGCATTCCGTTCAAGTCTGATACTCACACCAAAATTAAAGATCCCAAACCATTTTTAGGTATCAGAGAAAACGCAGAAATGACCGCTGTATTTGACTCTAAAGGATCTATTGCCTATGAGAATAACGAAATCTGGGGTAGCACTCTGCTTGTTGTTTTAGGTGAAGATACTGCTAGTGAAGAATATCTTGAGTTTTTAAGAAAAAAAGAGATTTCATATACCTTTGCAGGAAAAGATGGACACGACATCAAAAAAGCGCTTCAAAGTTTATACTCTGATTTTGGTATAAAGAATGTTCTATTATGTGGCGGCGGTGTCTTGAACGGATCATTCTTAAAGCAAGGTCTCATTGATGAACTATATCTGGTGCTCTACCCTGGTATTGATGGATTGAGCGGAATCAAATCAATCTTTGAGTATGAAGGCAAAGAAGGAGAAAAACCTTGTGATGGTCAATCTCTAGAATTACTATCTTGCGATGTTGTAAGAGCTGGTGTAGTTCTTTTAAGATACAGATTTCATTTTTACTCAATTTAAAGTTGCAATATCACAATAATACTGTAAAATTATACGGTCAATCTTGGTGAGATGTCCGAGTGGCTGAAGGAGCACGCCTGGAAAGCGTGTATACGTTAACGCGTATCACGGGTTCGAATCCCGTTCTCACCGCCATAACCTCAATTTTGCCCTAGTCCTTTTTAGTCCCCTTTAGTTCACATTATAGCGCATTTATAAGCCATTTTCAGCTTTTATTTAGTCTTTAGTGGTACTTTACATTATCACCGAGTTTGTTATTATTAGTGTGACTAACAGTGTGACCGCACTAATTTTAGTAGTGTGACCACATCAAAAACGAGGTGAGATAATGGCTAACCCATATACAGCAAAACAAGTCGCGCTCAAAGTAACCAAAGCAAAAGATGATATTAAAAAAGGCAAAATCAAAGAAAAGAAATTAAGCCTTGATAACGGCTTACTTTTAGTTGTTAGAAATACATCTATCAAGTATCAAGCTAGAATTTTAGTATCAAAGACACCGAAGAAATTTAAACAGGTGCTAATCGGTAACTATGACGACATTAAACTAGATCAAGCCTATGAACAAGTAACACTAATCAAAAAGCAATTAGAGAATGAACAGCTAGAACAGAAATCAGAGAAAGCTAAAACGCCTATCTTTAGTGAATACTGGCACGAATACCGAGAAATCACAGACAACGCTAACCATTTATCTACACAACGCCGTTTGAGTTTAAACTCTATGTATAACTCAATTCTTAAGGTATTTGCTGATTACAGGCTCAACGAGATAACCCCTACTCTAGTTAATGAACTTGTAAAAGATTTACCAGTAACACAAAACAATAGACATAATGCCTTATGTGCTCTTAATGCCTGTTTTGATTTTGCCGAAAGTAACGAAATCATCGAGGTTAATAGGCTACATAAGATCATGAAACAGCCACAAAACAAGAAAGATAGTACGCTAGTTAAACATCATAAATTTGTAGTAGCTGATAGACTGAAATCAGTTCTATTTGAGCCTTTAGAACAATATCCAATTAGTTATAAAGTGTTTGTGTTATTGCTATGCCTAACCGCTTGTAGAAATGGCGAAATCCGTTGTTTAAAATGGGATAATATCGACTTTACAGGTACAGACAAAACCCCTTACGGCTTAATAACAATCAAGAATGAAGACACCAAGACTAGAAAAGATTTAAGTCATGGTGATTACTATATCCCACTTACTAAACAATTATCCAATCTGTTGAAGCGTTATCAAGAGATTACACAAAACTTAGAAAGCCCATTTTTATTTCCGTCACGCAATGACAACAACAAGCCTTTATCTATCAGTATGCTAATGTTACCGCCAAATATATCCAGTGAAATGGAGCTACACGGCTTAAGATCTACAGCTAGCACTTTTTTAAATGAAAACAGGGTCACAGAAAATTTTACAGATGATGAAATCGAGAGAGTGCTACATCACAAAACAGATAGTAACAAAGTGAGAAAGGCTTATAACAGATATGACTATCTCAAAGAGCATTATCAGTTACTGGCGTTTTACAATGACTACATAGAGCGCGAACAGCTTACACAA
>JBNMJE010000168.1:0-2466 GCA_050873645.1 Succinivibrio sp.
CTAATTATTTTTTACCCAAAATAACCTGATAAGAAATGATGTAATTCCTTTATAATAAAGTAGTTAGCAAAAAATGTCAGAAATAATATGGCGACAAAAATAATTCAAAAAGATGTTGACATGCTCCTTGTCACCATATAGAAATGAAAAAGGAGATCATCAGATCTCCTTTAAAAGCAGGAGCTAATACGTTACTGTGTACCAGCTCCAAAACTAACTTTATTAACCTAAAAGCAGAGTATTCATTGCTTTTACGAAGGTGCTTGGATCTTTTAAAGCGCCCTGATCAGCAAGTAAAGCCTGCTCATAAATTAAATCAGCCCACTGTGAGAATCTTGATTCATCAGCCTCAGCATAAGCCTTCTGAACAAGCTTGTGCTCTGGGTTGATCTCAAGAGTGTACTTCTCATCAGGTAATTTCTGACCACTAGCCTCAAGCAGACGACGCATCTGCATGGTCATCATACGATTGGTGTCAGAAATAACGCATGATGGAGAGTCAATCAGACGAGTTGAAACAACAACATCCTTAACCTTGTCGCCTAAAGCTTTCTTGAAGCGCTCAACAAGATCTTTGTTCTCCTCAGCTACAGTTTCCTGCTTCTTCTTTTCCTCTTCATCAGCTAACTTGCCTAACTTTAAGTCCTGAGAATTTGCAGATACGAACTCTTTACCTGAGAACTCGGTGATGTTACCCATTAACCACTCATCAACACGATCCCACATTAGAAGAACTTCAATGCCCTTATTCTTTAAGTTCTCAAGATAAGGTGAATTTACAGCAGCTTCATAACTCTCAGCTGTAATGTAGTAGATCTTATCCTGATCTTCCTTCATACGTGAGATGTAGTCTTCAAAGCTTACATCCTGAACAGATGACTCGTTGTGAGTTGAAGCAAAGCGTAACAACTTTAAGATAGCATCCTTATTGTCATAATCCTCAACAGGACCTTCCTTTAGAACGTTACCAAACTGCTTGTAGAACTCTGCGTACTTTTCTTTATCCTTAGATAACTTGTCTAACATGGTTAGAACACGCTTGGTTAAAGCTTTCTTTAACTTACGAGTTACAGCTGTTTCCTGTAATAGCTCACGTGATACATTCAATGGTAATGCATTAGTATCAACCAAACCACGGATGAAACGTAAGTAATTTGGTAAGAAAGCTTCTGCCTTATCCATAATGAATACACGCTGAACGTACAGCTTTAGACCATGCTCGTTCTGACGGTTATATAAATCCCATGGAGCCTGCTTTGGAACATACAGCAATGATGTATATTCAAGATCACCTTCAACCTTGTTATGTGCATAGGTTAGAGGATCCTGATAATCATGGCTCAAATGCTTATAGAACTCGTTGTACTCTTCAGCTTTGATGTCTTTTGGAGCTCTTGTCCATAAAGCCTGTGCATTATTAACCTGAGTGTATTCAAACTTCTTCTCAGGCTCTTTCTTCTCGTCCTTATCCTCACCCTCTTTAGGAGCTTCATACTTCTCTTCGTACAGCTCTACAGGAGTTGAGATATGATCTGAGTACTTAGTAATGCATTCACGTAGTTTCCAGGTATCTAAGAACTCAGATTCTGAATCCTTTAAGTGTAGGATGATCTGAGTACCACGGAATGGAACATTTACGTTCTCTGAAGTAAAGGTACCATTACCATCTGATTCCCAACGTACACCTTCTTCAGGCTTTGCGTTAACTGAACGTGATACAACGGTTACCTTGTCTGCTACGATGAATGCTGAGTAGAAACCAACACCGAACTGACCAATTAACTGAGAGTCTTTCTTAGCATCACCAGTTAAGTTCTTCATGAAAGCTTCAGTACCAGACTCAGCAATTGTACCTAAGTGATTGTTAGCCTCTTCTAGAGTCATACCAATACCGTTATCGGTAATGGTTAAGGTCTTAGCATCTTTATCAGGACGGATCTGGATCTTAAAGGTAGGATCATCTTTGATTAAATCCTGATTGGTCAATGACAAGAAATGTAACTTATCAATAGCATCTGATGCATTTGAGATAAGCTCACGTAGGAATACTTCTTTGTTTGAATATAGTGAATTTGCAAGTAAATCTAAAAGTTTAGTAACTTGAGTCTGAAAGCCATGTACAGTAGCTGTCATTTTTAATTATTCTCCATAAGTCTAAGATGCCTTTGTCGCATCTGAATATCTGTAAGACTATATGGGGATTAAGGCATTTGTTTTCAAGAGAAGATCTTAAATCTTCATAAAAATAGTAACTTTACAGTAAAATTTTCTGTGCAGTAAACTTTTCTGAACAGTAAGCTTTTCTGAGGATATTTACAAATAAAACTGAGGCTTCGAGCATAGTTGTGGGTAAAAACGAAGCCTCTGAATAATATATTTTACCCTTTAAGTTCATTTAACATGATCTTAAAAGTTCTTTGAAAACTTGAATTGAAAAGACCATTTCAATCCTGTATTTTGTTAATC
>JBNMJE010000169.1:0-2457 GCA_050873645.1 Succinivibrio sp.
ACAGCGCATATTCCTATTGCAACTCTGACAAATTTCCATTCAGAATATATATAAATTCACTGATTTTTAAAGAACATCCTGTAAGGCTTTGCTTCAGGATCTGATTAACTGTTTTGACTACAAATGTGCTATCAATTTATGCGAAATTGATCGGCTCTATTTGGTTACCGTAATCGTAGAAAAGTAAAAATTATTAACAGGAAAGAATAAAAATGTCAGAAATTAAAGATAATCCATTATTAAATTATAGTGGTCTACCTCCTTTCTCACAGGTAAAACCAGAGCATGTTAAAAGTGCTGTGCAAACCGCTATTGAAAGATGTAAAAAACAGATCATCGAATTATCTGAAAAATACAAAAACGAGCCTACTTGGGATAATGTAATTTCTCCTATAGAAGAAAATGAGGATCGCTTATCTAAAGTTTGGTCGGTTGTTTCTCATTTGAATTCTGTAAATAACACCCCTGAATTGAGAAAAGCTCATGATGAGTGCTTACCTGTTCTTTCTCAATTCTATTCATGGTTTGGTCAATACAAGCCTTATTTTGAAGTATTAAAGAAAATTCAGGCCTCAGATGCTTTTGGAAGACTATCAATTCCTCAGCAGAAAGCTATTAAGAATGTTATTCGTGACTTCAAATTAACCGGTGTTGATTTAAATGAAGCAGATCAGAAAGAATTTGCTCAAATTTCAGCAAAATTAAGTGAGTTAACCTCAAAGTTCTCAAATAACGTCTTAGATGCAACTCACGGTTACACCTTACACGTAACTGAAAAAGACAAGTTAAAAGGTCTACCTGAGAGTGCATTAAAACTAGCTAGTGCAGAAGCTACTGAGCGTAAATTAGATGGTTATGTCTTTACTTTAGAGATGCCTTCTTATTTACCTTTTATGACTCATTGTGAAAACAGAGAGTTAAGAAAAGAACTATATGTAGCTTACAACACACGTTCTTCAGAAATTGGTCCTAATGCTGGTAAATGGGATAACGCAAAAGTAATGGAAGAAATTCTTTCATTACGTTACAGAGAAGCAAAGTTGTTAGGCTTTGAGTCTTATGCTCATTTATCTTTAGCTACCAAGATGGCTGATACTCCAGAGACTGTAATCAGCTTCTTAGAAGATTTAGCTAAAAAGTCACACGCTCAGGGTGAAAAGGAAATTGCTACTTTACGTGAGTATGCTAAAAAGAATGGCGTTGATGATCTTCAGCCTTGGGATATAGCTTTTTATTCAGAAAAACTTCGCCAAGAGAAGTATTCATATTCAGAAGAAGAGTTACGCCCATACTTCCCTGAGAACAAAGTCATCGAAGGCATGTTTGAGTGTGCTCATAGATTATATGGAATTACTCTAAAGAAGCGTTTAGGCGTAGATGTTTGGAACGAAAACGTAAAGTGCTTTGATGTATATGAGGATAAATACGGTTCAAAGATTGGATCTATATTTATGGACTTATATGCTCGTCCTGGTAAGAATGGCGGAGCATGGATGGATGAGTGTTTAACTCGTCGTTACCGTGATGATGGTACTTTACAGTTACCTGTTGCCTACCTAGTATGCAACTTTACACGTCCTGTAAATGGCAATATCTCTGAGTTAACTCATGATGAGGTCGTAACTATTTTCCATGAGTTTGGTCATTCACTAAATCAGTTATTAACAAAGATTGATATCGCTGATGTGTCAGGTATCAATGGCGTGCCTTGGGATGCTGTTGAGTTACCAAGTCAGTTCAATGAGAACTTTGCTTGGCAGGAAGAAGTTTTAAACTTCCTATCAAGCCATGTAAAGACTGGTAAGCCACTACCTAAAGATAAGTTAGACGCAGTACTTGCTGCTAAGAACTTTGAATCTGCTATGTCGATGTTGCGTCAGATCGAGTTTGCTCTGTTCGACTTTAGAATTCATCTTGAATACGATCCTAAAAAAGGTGGCAGAATCTTTGAAATCCTAAATGAAGTTAAAAAACAAGTTGCTGTAGTTCCTAACTTTAAGGACAGTCGTTTCCCTAATAACTTTACTCACATTTTCTCAGGAGGATATGCTGCAGGCTACTACAGCTACAAGTGGGCTGAAGTATTAGCTGCTGATGCTTTCTCATTATTTGAAGAGAAGGGCATCTTTAACCGTGAAGTTGGTAAGAGCTTTGAAGAGTTAATCCTAGCTTGTGGTGGTGCTTCAGATCCATTAAAGAACTTTGAAGAGTTCAGAGGCAGAAAGCCTAGCGTTGATGCTCTGTTAAAGCAAAGTGGAATTGAGCAGTAATTAGAATAGGACAGTAATTAGAATAAGACTGTAATTAAATAAAAGAGGTAAATGGTCTGAATTAAACTTTTCAGATCTTAAATTTAGCCATATTCCATGGCATCAAACTCTCTAAGACATCAGAGGAGATTTTGTGGCTCTTGTAGCCAGTGATTGTTCCTCTTTTGTCTTTTTCAAATTCAATATC
>JBNMJE010000170.1:0-2433 GCA_050873645.1 Succinivibrio sp.
AAAGAATACAGAGCACTAGATAACTCAAGAGTATTTAAATCCTCAGGTGCACAAATATATTTGTATGCAGTTGGAGCGCAAATATCTTCAAATTGATAAGAGAGGATCTTATCTAAATTAGATAATCTTTCTTTTAGCATGCCTTTATCACTGTACAAAGCTTCGTTTATGTCTTTGAAAGGGTGAGCTAGGTTTAGACATTTAAAAGATATACCCAATTGATGTAGGTAAGTGCAAATCTTAGCGGTAGCTTCACGACCTGCTTCATCATTATCAAGAGAAATATAGAAAGTGTGTTCTTCAGTTGAATCTTTGATGCATTCTATGAGCTGCCTTACATTACCTGCTCCACCTAAAGCTATAGCTCTATAGCCTAGCGTTTCTAGACTTAAAGCATCAAACTCACCTTCAGTTATAAAGATAGAACCTTTTTGCTCTAATGCTTCATGATTGTAGATGTCAAAGATACCTTTTTTCTTATATCTTTCATTAGAGCTGTTTGCACTAAGATCAGTATTTCTTACACAGTAACCATGGATTCCGTAAGGAATGATGGCTGCTTTCCAGTATGATTTCTGACCTGTGATCTTGTTAATTTCAGCTTGAAAGTTTTCATCAAAGCCTAATTTAAATCTGTGAATTACAGAATCAGATAAGCCCCTGTCTCTAAAATAAGAGGTCTTTTCTACATTAGAAGCACATTGATTTACATAATCAGTAAAGTCATTAGCTGATTCTGATGCGTATGCAAATGGAGATATTTGAGAATCACCAAATCTGTGAGAGATATTCTGCTGCTCATTGAAGGCAAATTGATTCTGAGCAGAGGAGAATTGGTTTTGATTGTTTAAGTTCTGCTGACCAAAGCTGTTTTGCTGTTGACCAAATGAATTGTTGCCAAATGTTTGTGTATTGGAATTTGAAGGAGCATTTCCTCGCAGATTAAAAGGCTTTAACTTAGCCTCATCGAATGGTGAAATGGTATTAAATCCTCTTTGAGGTTGTGTTTGCTGTTGCTGTAAATTCTGATCGAACTGATCGTTATTATGGTTTTCATTAAAACCAAAAGGAACACGAACCTCTTTTTGAGAAGAATGAGAAGCTAAGAAATTGTTATTTTCAATTTCAAATGTAGGGGTTCTAATTTCAGGTTGCTTTTGATTGTTATAGTTCTTTAAAACATCAATAAAGCCTAAAGGCACCTTACCTATGTATAGTTCATGTGCCTTGATAAACTGATGAGAAAAATCACTGATATTAAAATCGATGCCGATCAGATCAAAGATATTATAGACAGCATTGCAGTTAAAGCACTTAACCGTATAGTTAGATGCGTCGTAACTCATGCTTGGAATATGAGCTGTGTCAGTAGGATTTAAACAAAAAAAGTTGGAATTAACGTTAATTCCTTTACTTTTTAGATAATCAGGCAGCTTACTTAGTAAAAACTGCTTTTGCTTCTCAAATTCTTGCTCTTGCATTCTTAAATCCGTATCAATCAATATCAGTTCTTTGAGGTGATCTTATTTATGATCCATGAAGAAATTAAAAGACCTGCAGATGCAGTTACACTCATTGAAGCACCAAATGCAGGTAGATCTCCACTTAGATAGTCTTCTTTTGAAGAGTATATAGGCTTTTCGTTAGAAAAAGTGCAGCTAATATTGAACTTTTTGCTATTAGATTGAAATCCGTAATCCTTTCTTAAGCGAGCTCTCAGTTTTGAAATTAAAGCATCACCATTAGCGGTATTGATATCACCAATCTTCAGTTTTGATGGATCACGTCTGCCTCCAGCTCCACCTGCTTCAATGAAAGTAGCGTTGTGTCTGAACAGGTAGTTGCAAACATATGCTTTAGCATCGATATCATCGATACAGTCACATACATAATCAGTTTTTCCTTCTAACACACCATCAATATTCTCAGGTGTCAGTTTGGTTTCGATTACTTCAATATCTAAAAGAGGATTGATCTCTAAAAGTCTGTCAGCTAATACTCTTGCTTTGCCTAAACCAACAGTCTTTGAGGTGGTATGAAGTTGTCTGTTTGAATTGGTGATCTCGATAGTATCATTATCGATAAGGGTAAGAGAGCCAATGGCGGTTCTGCACAGAGCTTCTGTTGCCCATGAACCGATACCACCGACACCGATAACGGTTACGTGTGAGCTTTGTAATTTCTCAAAGCCATCGTTTCCGTACAGTGCTCTGATACCTCTAAAAGCCAATCTTTTATCAAAATTCATATCGTATTATCCTCGCCAAAATTTATATATATTTTAGCTATCTTTCTTGCAGGAATAAATAATTTTGCTATAATGACCGGCATATTCTGATGGTTCACGATGATCCCGTAGCTCAGGTGGATAGAGTATCGGTTTCCGAAGCCGGTGGTCATGAGTTCGACTCTCATCGGGATCACATCAAAAAA
>JBNMJE010000171.1:0-2421 GCA_050873645.1 Succinivibrio sp.
GAAGTGGCAGGGGCAGAAAGACTCGAACTCTCAACCGTCGGTTTTGGAGACCGCTGTTCTACCATTAGAACTATGCCCCTGTGGAATTGCCGTAGTATTATCAACAAATTGCCCCTCTTTGTAAAGGGGCATATCAAAATAAATTTAATAATTTTTTAACAATGGCTTATATAAGGCTTTTGTTAAGTTTCACTTTGAGCCTTTTCGCCTTCACTCTGTTCTAATTTCTTCATTTCAAAGAAATTATGACGAGTTTTATAGTAAAACACCGCAAGAATTGAGGTAATCACGGTCATATAAAGAGCATATTGGCCATAACTCTTTATCATGTCAGACAAAGGTAAACCTCTCATAGCAAAGTCACGCCAGAATTCATACTCCCATGTAAGTGGGAAACAAAACTTAACTGTATTTACCCAAGCAGGCATATAACCTGATGCTAAAAGAGATCCTCCAAGGATAAAGCCTGGTGGCACAATTAAGATCATCTTACTGCCACCTTCACTAGGTTGATTAGTCTTCCATGTAACTAATAGAGCTAGCACACTAATTGAGAAACCTGTCATCAACATGCTTGGTAAATGGAAGAAATAGTTTCCTTCAAATCTCATCTGCCCAAAGATGATAAGTGGAGCTGTAACAAGTGAGATAGCTGTAGTGTAGATAAGAGAATAAGGCAACAATCTTGCTAAAAGACAGGCAAATCCATCTTCTAAAATTGCCTGCCAGCGCATCGAGACTTTAAATCGTCCTACTAACATCACCGAGGTAAGACCTAGGATAATGGATGAGAAAAAGTAGATAAAGGCGCTACAAAAGGTAATGGAAGCTGAGGTTGTAGGATTATAGAGCTCTCTTTTTACCATATTCATAGGTTGCAACAGAGCCTGTACCTTTTCACTTGATGATTTAGCCAAAGCTGCAACCTCAGTGGCTGAGTTTTCAGCACCTAATGTAGCTATCATCTCACTTAAATTAGCAATAGCCTGACCGTTTTGCCCCAGATTTGAGTAATCAGCAAAATAGCCTATATTAAAAGTTCTGTCGAGTCTTTTGAGCTCTTTTTCTAAGTCTTTTGGGAAATAGAGTACGCCGATATTTTTATCATGAGCTGTAAGATCACGCACTGATACTGGTGAAGGGTAAACCTCAGTGATCTCCACATAGGCTGAGGTATTTAATTTCTCAATTAAAGTTGTAGATAACTGTGAGCTATCAAGATCGATAACCGCAATCTTACCTTCAAACACTTCACCATGACGGGCACATACAGATACTATCAGGGTGATCATAATCGCCATCATGAATGCTGCGATATGGTAAGGTATGAACCTGCCTGAGAGCATCGCCTGAAACTCTTCATCTATGGAGGCTATGATCTTATTCATCACGTACCTCCATCGTCATACCGGTTAATACCTCTGGTGAGTCTACATATATTCTTACCTGAAATGAGGTCAGATCACCTAAACCGCGCTCGCGGGTCATTCTAAGATCTGCAAAGGTAGGAGCTACTGTTGCAAACCTTACCGTACCTGTAAGATCTTCATTTGTAGCTACACAATGAACTTTTACTTTATTGCCTTTTTTATACTTTAGTACCTGATCTTCACTTACATAGATATCAAAGTACTTTCTGTCAGTCTCGAGTGTAAGACCTGAAGAGTTAGGAGATACCAGCTCTCCTTGCTGATACAGGATCTTTAATACCTTGCCATCACATGGAGCAATTAAGGTAAGACGACTGTAGTTGACCTCTTCTTGTTTTAATTGAACCTCAGCCTGCTTTAATTGAGATTTAAGGTTGTCTAAAGCGTTTTGCATGTTATCAATCTCAAGTCTTTCATTCTTAATTGATAACAAGGTCATACCCTTTGCTGAACCTGTTCTCTTTAACTTTTCTATCTGCTCTTCTGTGGCACCGTAAATTGCTGCCTGTAACTTACGCAAAGCCTGAGTTTTTGCTGCACCTGCCTGGATATTCTGTGAATTGGCGCTGTCATAGTCAGACTTTGAGATACTTCTGGTATTAACTAAAGAGTTAGCTCGTTTATATTGCTTTTGTGCTAAGAGCTTTGCTGACTCTGATACGGTAAGTGATTGCTTTAACTGTTCAATCTCTTTCCATTTGGTTAACTCCTCTAAATCTACATTAGCTTTTCTAATCTCAATTTCATTTTCTTTTGAAAGAATTAAAGCCTTTTGAGCTTCAATAGTAGCTTTGGTACTTTCAATACTGATAGCTGTATCGGTGTCATCTAAGACCATTAGAACATCACATTTTTTAACTATTTGAGATTCTTCAATGTCACGCTTTAACAGCACCCCTCCTACATTTTCAAAAGAGACATCCACTGTATCCGCAGTTAAGACTCCTGACTTAATGCTTTTAGCAATAGTGGTGGCATCACCTCTTGAACC
>JBNMJE010000172.1:0-2414 GCA_050873645.1 Succinivibrio sp.
GCTTATCTGAGGCTTGAGCTTGTGTTGATACTAATAAAGTTGAGGCAATAGCTGCGGTTAATAATGTTTTAATAGTCTTCATGATCTTTTCCTTCTTTTGTCTTCGTTGTCTTGTCGATGTTGTCTATGTTGTTTTTTTTACTTGCTAAAGCTGATATTTATTCAGAAGCTGCTTCACGAACCCACTCAAAGTGCTTCCAGTCGGTATCACGTGGTACGGTACAATCAGCTCCTAAGATGATGCCCTTGCGACCTGCGTTCTTTAATAAGCGTTTGGTTTCTGCCTTAATCTCTGCTTCAGTTCCTTTGTATAAAACATCAGAGCTTAAGTTACCAAAGCCACCTAATGAGGTTCTGCCACCAAAGATCTTTTGACCTACTTCAAGAGGTACGCCTTCAACTACAGCTGCCCAGTTGATTACCTTGACCTCGTAATCCTTAAACCAGGTAAGATCGTTACGATGACCTTCATAACCACAGATATGCAGAATGTTGTATAAGCTCTCTTCATTAGCTGCACGCAAGATCTCTTTTTCACCTGGTGCGAAGATCTCGTCATAATCATCTTTAGTAAAGCCAGGAGCACTTAAAGACTGAGCACTCAGATAGATACCAGTAACACCGGCTTCTTTAATTAGGCGTTTAGCTAAACGAGCTACATCTGAAGCGATAACATTTAGAACATGTTTGAAAGCTTCTTTGTCCTCTTTGATAAGAGAATATAAGTAAGCATCACCATCACCTGTCTGGTTGAACTTTAAGATAGTGCCAGGTACGAATAAGTTATAGAAAGTAGCCAAATCGTTACCATACTTTGAAGTTACCTTCTTGGCGTAAGCTATCTGATCGGTAAACCATTTAGCATTGTCAGGAAGTGGCTTTACGTTCTTTAAGGTATTTAAGTCTTTAACACCTACTACTGACTCATTCTCATAAGGGAAGTAACCGTCGGTCATTATCTTTACAAAGTCAGGTTTTGCGCCTTCAATGTAAGCTGAGATACCTTTGAAAACATCATCATTTAACTCAGGGTGTTCAAAAGCATTTGAATGGATTTCATCCTTTAAGAAATGGAACCAAAATCCTGATGGAACACGTTCAATGTTTTTCTGATCGATTGCGTCTAATACTAATTGCTTCTTTGATACTGACATGATTCTTTCCTTATTTTTACTTAATACATACAATTCATATCTATTTACTATGTTTTCTATGACTAATAATTTAAACTCTTATTTTTTGATTGGCTAATACTATTTACAAATAAAGTTATATAGCCACAGGCTATATAGAAATTAAAACAGGAAAGAATAGATAAAAACTGCTTATTTATTAGTGAGTTAGATGTAAATTTAAAGATAAAAAAGGTATGCTGTTACTACTATTGAACAAGCATCTTTAGTAAAATTAAGATGAAAAATGATGACAAAAGATAGTGCACGCTATCCTAGTGCACTTTTATCTTGTATCTTGGTGAGATTTAGCTTGAAGAGCTTTTATAAGATTCTGAAGATTGATTAGAACAGGGAAGACAAACTAATCTAGCTTGCATTCAAGGTAGACCTGATCTTCAGCAATAAGCCCTTGCAATAAAATTGTGCCATAACCTGAGATTATAAAGCCATGCTTTTGGTATAAGCTTTTAGCAGGTTCATTGTGAGCATAGGTATCAAGTCTAATCACAGAACAGCCTTGTTGCAGTGCATAGTCTTTAGCATACTCTACCATAGCAGAGCCATAACCGTGACCTGCCTTTGAAGGTGGTATACACAGAGTGTGAATTACTAGAACCTTATCTTTTGTGGCTTTGTACTTCCATGGGATTGATTCGTATTCTAAAGCTTGATCTTGATTTAAGACCATACTTGCACAGACTTCATGATTATCCTCTAATACAAACATGGTCTTAGTAGGAACTTTTTCCTGAGGTACCTTAATAGTTGGATAAACACCTAATTTCCAGTTAGAGTTGCTTGTATGCTCCTGTTCGAAGGTTAAAAGCTCGGTATAGGTGTTTTCAATGGATTTGATGTCATCAGTTGTAGCAAGACGGATCATAGCAGGAGCACTCTTAAGAAAATCTCAAATCAAAACTTGAAAAGACAACGAGGAACTAATCTAGTTTACATTCCATGAATACCTGTTCACCGTTGAACAAGTTGTGTAAAAAGATAGTTCTAGTACCTGTAAGAGAAAAGCCATTTTTCTCATAGAGCTTTTTAGCTGGCTCATTGTGAACATAGGTATCAAGTCTTATAACTTTACAACCTTTCTCTTTAGCATACTGTTTGGCAAACTCTACCATGGCACGGCCATAGCCGTGACCTGATTTACTTGGACGAACACATAAAGTGTGGATAACTAAGACCTCATCAGGTGTTGCATCATATTTCCAGTTTAGCTCTTTGTAGCCA
>JBNMJE010000173.1:0-2409 GCA_050873645.1 Succinivibrio sp.
CACTCTATCGTATTTTTTAATAATACTAATGACATATAAGATGTGGCTTATGCTGTTGAAGTAACTGCAGGTATCGCAATTCCGTTTACTTTAAAACTTACAGTTTTAAGTTTGCTAAAGCCGGAGCTACAGATATTGCTGCTAAAGAAATTAAATTTAACTAAATATGTAATGATATTTTATAGAAAAATCTGAGGGGTAGCTTTACTTTTTTACTAGCCTCAATTGCTATATCCCACCACCTTGTGGAGAATAGACTTAAACTTAGTTGTGCTTATAGTGTTAGGGAAGGTTAATGATCTCCGTAATGGATACCACATTCTGCAATCTCGATCGTTTCATCGACTATCCTGAACACTATTCTGTTTTTACTGTCGATTCTGACACTCCAAAATCCAGACAAATTTCCAGTCAGAGGTTCTAGTTTTTCTAAACAATCATAGCCATTACGGTCTATAACTTTTTATTAATTTATTTATTTTTTTTAGTGTTTTTTTCTTGAAGTTGCCAATTCAGGTAGTATTCCCAAGCATCGTCATGCCAAAATTTTGGGATTACTAATCCTCTATAAGTTCGTGCTGATGCATATTCTTTTTGGCTTTCAGATCTGCTATACGTTATTCTAACATCTTAATATGTTCTTCACTTTCAAAAGGATCTGCTGAAATTTCAAAAGGAATTCTCCTTTCATTACCAACCTTTCTAGCAAACAATGCAAAAGCAGTACTTAAAGATAATCCCATTGATTCACAAGCACTTTCCATTTCCTTTTTTATATCAAGATCCAGCTTAAAATTAACATTAACTGTTTGTCCCATTATTGTTCTCCTATAAATCAGTTCTTTATATGAAGAAGGATAGAAATCTTAAAGAATATTTAATATATTATTCTTTAATACTTATTTAAGTTCTGCTTATATTGATTTTGTTTAGCTACATAAAATTAAGGCTCCAAACCTTTCGATTTGAAGCCGTTACTTTTGTATTGTATTTTTTAGAACTGAGTTTTCTTATAAGACTCAGTTGATAAGAACTCACCTAGAGCATGAGATACTGCTTTTCTTGCCTTGTCTGCAACTGTTCTTGGAAAAGCATCTTTGATAATAGAGATGTAATCCTGTTCATCTTTACTTAAGGTATGAACATAAGCTAAAGAACCATCTTTATACAGTTCATAACTTTCAAATGCAAAAAGATTGGTATTTTTTTCATGAAGAGCAAACTGACAAACTGATGAATCTTTTCCTGTATAAATGGTAGCTTTGCTGAAAACTTTCTGTGAATGATTTGTTTTTGCTTGCTTATATAAAGTTTTGCAGAAAGTCTTCTGATTCTTATCATTGATCTCTTTTGTAAAATCAATGTAAGCAGTTACCATCTTTTCAGAGTTTGATACCAAGATCTTTTGAGCTTTACTGTCGTTATTAGAGAATAAAATGGCATTGTATCCGTTAGGAACCCACTGATTTAGAGCATCAGAATCAACCATCTCACCTTCAAAGTAAACATTTACTTTGTACTTATGACCAGTCTTATCTGAATAGTACTGCTCCATCTCATTGCGCTTGTTTTCTAAAGCTTTTTTTCGCTCTAATCTAGCAACTTTAGCTTTTTCAAGCATGATCATAGCTTTGCTCTTGCCTTCATCAGAAACAGCCTGTGATGGAACGGTAACAAATACACCTGCAGCAATACATGCACCAAGTATAGTGATATATGTCAATTTTTTCTTAGTCATTTTTATAATCTTTCTAAAAATATGTGATCTGAACGACAATCAATTTACACATATTAAGTATTTTATGTGATATATGTCAAACTTTTTTTTGATTGAATTTTTTCAGAGCAAATTACAGGAGGTGTGATAAAAACAGAGCACATCCAGTAATTCTGGATATGCTCAAGATGTCATGAGGTCAGTGGAAGATTTGTTTTATAAAAGCTTCATTTTGATGATAAGCTTTAGTGTTTTTATTCGTAAAAGCCTTTTGCCTCACCGTCTGTTACAACTTCAAAACTTAAAGGTGCAACTGTAACTGTGTAGGAGCCATCAGCATTCTTTACAGCAGGAGAACTGCTAATCAAAGCTTTTAAGCCCTTGTCTTTTGCAAACAGCTCATTGCTTATAGTTATCTTAGCTACATTGCTTTTATCAAGATTCATTAGATAGAAGAAGGTGTCATCACCTTTAAAGGTCTTTCTACATGAGAAGAGGGATCCTCTAATCTTTAAAAGTTCCATCTTTCCATTAGAGATAGCACCATGCTGAGCGCGCAGCTTCATTAAATAGGTAAAGAGGAGTTGATGCTGTGACTCTTTGTCGGTGAAGTTGCTGATCTTGCCATTATCACGAGCCACATGATCGTCATAGTAGCCCATCTCATTTCTCTTTTTATCAAAGTTAGGAAC
>JBNMJE010000174.1:0-2266 GCA_050873645.1 Succinivibrio sp.
CAAAACTCACATAATCAACATTATCAGATTGATTTATTTAAAATAATTGTTACATTAAGTATGTAACTTTAAAAACTGATCGAAAATCAAACACTTAAATAAATCAGAAAATATTCCTAATTTTTACTGCTCAATGTCAGATAAAATCTAAATCTGCATCTTTAAAAGATTGAACTTATTATGCTATTGTCATATCAAAAGCAAAGTAAACGGATTGAAGACAATCCGTTTTTAACTAAACCTTTTTAGAATAATTATGAAAATCTCAACTATAAAATTAAATAAAGGCATCTACCCAGTACTTACTTTCTTTGTACTGTCAATTGTCCTCTTTATGATCTCAAGAACTGCACTGTTAATCTGGCATCCTGAAGGTACTGAAGGACATATCTTTGATATATACAAATACGGTTTACTTTATGATGTATCCATCAACTGCTCAATGTATGCAGCAGTATTCTTGATTTGTATACTCTCAAACTTTTTTTATAAAGCCTATAAACCAGTTATTGTCTTACAGAAATTTTTATTAAGCCTTGTTATTACAGTTCAGCTCTTATTAGAAGTTTCTACACCATCTTTTATCATTGAGTATGGTGTAAGACCTAACCATATCTATGTTGAATATCTAATTTATCCAAAAGAAGTGATTTCAACTTTAATCAATGGACATTTAGTTGAGTCATTATTCTGCATTGTGATCTGTCTTGTAGCTTTTGTGCTCTTCTATAAGTTAGCTTCAAAGCTCTATCAGGACTACGAAACTTTAAGAGTAAAAAAGAGCTTACTGTGCCTAGTATTAGCTCTGGTTATAATTCCTTATGGTATCCGTGGAACCATCGTTGATCACAAGCCATTAAATCCTTCTAATTCAAGTTTCTGTACCTCACCACTTGGTAACACAATTCCTGTAAATTCAGCTTTTAACGTTTTCTATGCTCTAAGACATATCTCTGACAGCGACATTAAGAGCTCAAGTATTTATGCTTTTGACACACTAGACAATGTGTTGAAGAACTATGACAAATTCTCAAAGGTTACAAAGCCTGAAAATATTGATTCATCATGTCCAATAAATCAGGTTATTACTCCTAGCGTTACCCCTAATCAGAAACGCAATGTAGTAGTTATCGTAGAAGAGAGCTTTGGTGCCCGCTATGTAGAGTCTTTAGGCGGTGATCCTATCGCTCCAGAGCTTGAGAAATTGAAAACTGAAGGCTGGTGGTTTGAAAGATTATATGCAACAGGTCACCGCTCAGTAAGAGGCTTAGAGGCAATTACCGCTTCATATCCACCAAGCCCATTAGCTTCACAGGTAAAACTCGAGCATCGTGAAGAACTGACCACATTGTCATCTATCTATAAGAGATTAGGCTATAAGACCAGCTTTATCTATGGTGGCGAGAGTCACTTTGACAGCATGAGAAGCTATTTCTTAAATAACGGTGTTGAAGAGATCATTGAGCAAAAGGATTATAAAGATCCTGAGTTTGTAGCCTCATGGGGTGTATCTGATGAGGATCTTTTCAAAAAGGCTAATGAGAAGTTTGTAAAACTTTCAAAAGACAATCAGCCATTCTGCTCTGTGGTCTTCTCAAGCTCATTCCATGATCCGTTTGATATTCCTGAAGGTAAGGTCAATATAGATGGCGTCAAGACCGATGATCCTAGACGTCTGACTGCAGCTAAATATGCTGACTACGCTTTAGGCAAATTCTTTGAGCAGGCTAAAAAAGAGGATTACTACAAGAATACTGTGTTCTTAGTAATTGCAGATCATGACTCAAGAGTACGCGGTATTGGAGCTTTCCCATTAACTAACTATTCAATTCCAGCTCTGATCTTAAGCCCTGATGTAACACCTCGTATGGATAAGAGAATTGTAAGTCAGATTGATATGCTACCTACTCTATTATCACTTACAGGCGTGTCAGGAGAGTTTCCTCTCTCAGGAGAAGATCTTACCCGTAATGACATCATCGAGCGTGCTCCTGTAAGCTATAACGAGCTATTTGGCTATGTTAAAGATGACAAGTTCACTCTCTTAGTACCAGGTACTGCTCCAATCTTCTTTAAGATAGGAGAACACAATACCATTACCCAGAGCGACAACCTCTCACAAAAAGACTTACCAGTATCTGTAAGTGTGCTGAATATGGGTATTCAGATTTATGAGAACAATCTGCAGAGAATAAGCTGTATGAAGGGTCTAAAACAGGATTAACTGTAAGTTATGATCATAAAAAAGCCTGCGATTTTAGTATGA
>JBNMJE010000175.1:0-2240 GCA_050873645.1 Succinivibrio sp.
CAATGCAAAAATGCAGAATTGGGCTAAAGTTTTAAACCAGCTATCCTGTCTGGATGAAACATCTGATAGAATAGCTAGGTATATTAGATAAATATTCAGAGTGGACTTAATGGTGTTTACACAGTTTATCGTTCACTCTCGCGAAAATACAAAGTAACTGTACAATAACGACCATAGCTAATTAGTTAAAATCTACATTTCAATTCTTTTCAAAATTTAAAGCTACAGACTCTTTCAAAATGAACATCTGTAGCTTTATTTTTACTATTTACCAATCTCTTTTAAAGACTTTGTGATTGCATCTATAAAGAAATCAGCATCTTTTCTGTAGAAACGTAGTGGGGGACGGATCTTAAGAATGTTACCGTAAGGACCTGCTGCTCCAATAAGAACGTTGTTATAACGTAATCTGTTGATTAAGAGTGTTGCACTTTCAGCATCGATCTCTTTACTCTCAGGCTCTTTTACAACCTCAAGACCAGTAAATAAACCAGCACCTCTTACATCACCAATACATGGATGATCTGCTGCTAGCTCTTTTAAGCAAGATCTTAAATAATCACCTGCATCTTGAGCGTTGTTGATTAAATCATCTTCCTGTAGAACTTCTAATACCGCAGTGCCAGCTGCAGCAGCGCCTGGTGTACCACCAAAGGTATTAAAGTAACCTGTACCTTTTAGAGCATCAATGATTTCACTTCTTGTAACCATTGCAGCCATTGGGTAGCCATTACCCATAGGTTTACCCATGGTTACGATATCAGGTACTACGTCGTGTCTCATGAAGCCCCACATCTTACCGGTTCTACCAAAACCAGGCTGTACTTCATCAGCAATGTAGACACCACCGTGCTTATGCACAACATCAATAGCCTTTTTGATAAAGCCTTTAGGATCTGCAAACACACCATCAGATGAAAAGATATCGTCAAACAGGATAGCTGCAAACTTAATTCCATGTGCTTCAAGATCTAAGATTGCTTTTTCAACATCACTTGCAAATTTGTCAGCTAGTACATCAGCTGCAATTCTGTAGGTATCAGGAGCTGGTACGGTTCTTACAAAGTCAGCTGTTATCTTACCGTTAGTGCTTGAAGGTGACACAAAGGTAGTTAAATAAGAGTTTCCGTGATAAGCACCAGAGGTGACGATAACGCCTTTGCCACCAGTCAAATAAAAGGCAGCACGAAGAGCAAGATCGTTGCTCTCTGAACCTGTACAGGTCATAGCAATTTTATCTAAAGGTTCTGGGAAGGTCTTTAGTAACTTCTCAGCATAATCATCAACAACCTTGTTCAAATAGCGGGTGTGGGTGTTAACAATTGATAACTGTTTACCAACATACTCAGCAACACGAGGATGACCGTGACCAATACAAGCTACGTTGTTGTAGCAGTCTAAGAACTTATTGCCTCTGTTATCAAACAGGTAACAACCTTCACCTTTTACTACTTCAATTGGTTCTTGGAAGAACAACACTGATGCAGAACCAAATACATCTAAACGACGCTGTGTTTCACCTTTTATGTCTTCAGGGAGAGAGCCTACATTGCTCTGATCAAAGGCATTCATTGAAAGAATTGATTTAATTGCCATAAGAGCTCCTATCATATTCAGAAAGCCAATTTGTTGTTTTGTTATGTTTAAAGTATCACATAAATGTGGTAACTACAACTATAAAACAACAAAATGCATTATAAATGTTGCAATTGCAAACTAAATGAACATCTAACATGTTGAAGTGCACTCTTATGATTAGAAATGTCTCTCAAATATCCACATTAAATCTTCTCATCTAATCCCAATATCAAGACTCACCAAATATTCCACAAACAATTTATTCATAATCACAAAGAAAGGCATGATCTGTTTAAGATCATGCTAAAAAGGCAAGGTAAAAATATGGTACCGAATGGGTGGAACTAATAATGTGTGGATCTAATAGTTCAGGGCTAAGTAAATACACGAGGATGTAAATACATGTGTATGGAAAAGTATTATTTAGCAACCTCTGCTGTAAGCTTTATGCTCTCTTTCTTCTTGAACAGAATATATGAGAATACCACACCGATCTCATAAAGAACGATAATTGGCAAAGCCAACATCAGCTGTGAAGTTATGTCTGGAGGTGTAAGAATAGCTGCAATTAAAAATGCGATTACAATCAGGTAACGGCGAAACTTTTTGAGTTTTGTTGGAGTTACAACATTAAGTGCACTTAATAAAATAACAGCTACTGG
>JBNMJE010000176.1:0-2239 GCA_050873645.1 Succinivibrio sp.
TGAGTTGAAGTATGCTCAAAATGAAACTGAAGCAAAGACAAAACTTACTGAGGCTGTAGAACAGATTAAATCTCGTGATTACGGTAATACAGAGCCTAAAAAGAAGGAGCTGTTAAGAATTGCAACTGTCTTTAATGCAGAGTCTAAGGTAAGGGCTTTTACTGAGTATCAAGAAGTAGTATAGCTAGTTACAATATATTATCTAAAGCCATAATCTGTATGGTATGGATGTAGGTCTACTATACTGTACCTTACACTTTAAAGTTTTACGTTGATTTTGTCTTTGAAGAAGCCAAGAACTTAAGCTACGCCTACTGAGCTTTCTTTAAAAAGGATCTTGGGGTTTAAAAGCAGAGTTTAGCTTTTCTTTTACTCATTTATCAGAGCTTTTAGCTCTGATAAAGAAACATCACCAGTAAATGATCCTTTAATTTTTCCATTTTCATCAATTAAAGCTACAAAAGGTACACCTACAATTGATAACTTTTTAGCTAGCTCTAAATTGTCATCTGTATCTGGTTTTGTAAAATCAAAACGTATCAGTTTTAAATCTTTTGTAGCCTCTTTAAATTCACTAGTTGAATAGAGCTTTTTATCCAGTTCATGACAATTTGAGCACCAGTCAGCTGATACTGTAATTAAGATCTTTTGTCCTTTATATGGGGATAAACTCTCATAAGATTGCTCATAGGTAAAAGGTAACTTTTGAGTAGTACCTGCAATAAAGAAGATGCAGCTGAAGAGTACAAAGAAAGTTGCAAGAGAAGAGGTAAGAATAATAGAGAGTTTGCGTGAGTGCAGTAAGATACCTACAGCGTAAGCTGTGCACAGAGCATAAACAAAAGGCTCAATATAAACATCTAAAGCGCCGAAAAGGTGCTTTACGATAAAGTAAGAACCAAGAATTAAAGGTATAGCTAAAAGGTTTTTAACTACATTACTTTTACCTCTAAAGATATTTAAAAAGCGAGAACCAAAGGTGCCAATGATAAGTAGTGGTACCCCCATACCAATGCCTATAAATAAAAACATCAGCATGCCTTTTAGAATAGAGTTAGTGCTTATAACATAAATTAAGGCACCTGCTAAAGGCGCACTGGTACACGGTGTAGCAATCAGTGCACTTAGTGCACCAAACACAAAAGCCTTTTTCAAAGTACCGCTTTTTTGTCTGCTGATTGTCTTTTCAAGTTTTGCATTTAAGCAGGATGGGACTTTTAAATGAATAGCCCCCATGCAGTCAAAGGCAAAGATTAAGAGTAATGATGCCATGACGATTAGACTTAATGGATGCTGCAGAACACCATGAGCTGCAACCCCTACCTGAGCAAAGATAAGTCCTAAGACACAGTAGGTAAGAGCTAAGCCTAACAAATAACTTAGGTTCTGTTTAAATGCATGAGCTGTATTTTCAAATCTTCCGCCTAGGATAGTTGCTGAGTAAATAGAAAGCATTGGCAATACACAAGGTGTTAAATCAAGAGCAGCTCCAAAGATCAGGCATAAAAATAAAATTAAAAGAAAACTGTCTGACTTATTAAATAAAGAGTGCTGATTCTGTGCATTATTGTTATCAGTTGCACTCAATGACATAGCACCTGTTGATGACAGGATGCGGTCAGTTTTATTTTCAGGAGTGTAAGCTTGCTCTGATACGTTGCAATTTCGATTAGATTCTGAAGAATTATCTGTCTTAGCTTTGTCACTGTTGCCTGCATTTAAAAGATCATCTTCAGCAGCATCAACATCTTTAGTAATTACAAAATTGGTTTTCTGCTCTGGGTAGCAGATACCAGCGCTGTCGCAACCTCTGTATAAAAGAGAAATGACATTCTCTTTTGATGCTTTTAAAAGGGTAATTTCAACTTCAAAAGACTTATCGATAATTTTACTGTTGCCATTAAGATCGGTGTGATCAATACCGTCAGGAATTGATGATAAGGTTGCTTTAGCATCAGATGATACAACCTGTACAGAATCTTTATAGATATAAGCGCCTTCATTTAAAGTGAGCTTACATTTAATTTTATAGCTATCCTCATAAGCACAGGAGCTTGTAAAAGGTACTGTAGCTTCATTATGAGCCTTAGTTTTAACCTCAGGCATGTTAAAGAGTGCATCAAAAGAATCATCAGCTGACGCTGCATTTGAGGTTAAAAAACAGCTTAAGAATAGCGATATTAAAAGGGTAAATAATGATCTGAACATAGTAATCTTCGAAAAAGTAAGCTCTTAGGAA
>JBNMJE010000177.1:0-2218 GCA_050873645.1 Succinivibrio sp.
CAGAGATACAGCAACTAAATCTCCATTAGAGAACTACTACCATGGCTTTATCAATGGAATCTTTACAAGTTGTGAAAAACTAATCTCTGAATACCACTCTAACTATGAAGCAGGTGATGGCTATGCTGATATTACCTTTAAAGCTGAGCGTAATACCAAAGCTGTAATCATTGAGCTTAAAGCTACATCTAATGATGATGATATGGATGAGCTTGCAGCTAAGGCAATAGCTCAGATTGAAGATAAGAACTACGCACTTCCATTTACCAAGCAATCAAAGATTACAGAGATCTACGCTTATGGCATAGTATTTTGTAAAAAGGATTGTCTTGTAGTTTGTAAAAAAATACAGTAACCAAAATTGAACTTATCTGCCTATAAAGCTTTTTGAGGATAACTTTGCAAATATTGGTATTCACAGCATGATTTAGAATTTTTCCAATCTTCGATGCAAGATTGGATTTTTTCAGTTCTCAGCTTTTGAGCTTATCTACCAAAAGAATAATATGGAGACAAGCTAGTGAATACCATTTAAAACTTTATACTCAGATTCAGCAAATGTATCTGTCATACCAGAGATGTAATCTACAAGCAGTCTTATTCTTAAATACATTTCAGAGAACACTGCCTTATCTTTGTTTTTAAGGTAATACTCTTTGTGTCTTCTGGATATTCTTGAAGCTATACGCTTACAGAATGGATTACCACCTGTACCTAATAGTTCCAAAGTAAAATCATCTTCACTTTCAAACAGTAAATGCTCATAGGCTTCAAATAAGCCCCTGATATAGCTAGCTCCAGACAGATCTAAAGTTTGAACTTCAAAATGGTTATATACAGCCTGATATTCAAAAGTCTTTAACATCTTTAAAGCAGTTACTCCAGGATAGTTACCACCTGAAAAGTCAGGTTCACCTGTTTCTATAAATTGCTCAAGATTTTGGCTGATAGCTGTAGCTATATCGTTAATATAGAACTCTGAAATTACATCTCGTAAATAAAACAGAGCTTCTGTTTTATTTACTAAAAATCTCTTTTCAATCTCAGTAGGTGACAAGTATTTTGATAGCTCAGATAACTCTGGATAATTATCAAGCTGACGACAGAGTTTTAAGATCACATACCTGTCAATAAGACCTCTATCAAATGCATCCTCAAGATCTGCTAACACGTAAGCTAAATCGTCAGAATACTCAATAATAGTTGCAAATGGATGTCGCGTATCTCTATGACACTCTTCTCTTATAGCATCTAAAAGAACTTTCTCTGATAAAAAGACACCAGCATTAGCATATGACCAAGAATAAAAGTCGCCTTGAATACCATTACCAGCTTCTCCCTTGCCCTTACCTAGTAGTAGTTCTTTAATGGTATATGGCACTTTAATTACTGATGCATACTGACCTAAGGTTAAGTTCAAATCCTGTATTGAAAAAGACAGTCTTAGACCTTGAGCATTTCCGTTGAAGGTTAAAAGATCATCCTTTTCTACAATGGCAATTTCAGAGCTGATGTGTCGGTTTTCAACAGTCTTTTTAAGCCACTCTCTGATTAAAGATTCACCAAAATGACCAAAAGGAGGATTACCTAAATCGTGCATCAAAGCTGCTGTATAAAGACAGCTGGTCATAGGTCTCAGTATCGACACAAAATCATCATATTTACACTTTTTAGCAATAGCAAAAGCAATAAGTCTTGTGTACTGAGCGACTTCTAATGAGTGGGTTAATCTGTTTCTTGAGGCAGCTTTTACATCTAAAGGAAAGACCTGTGTTTTCTGCTGTAATCTGCGTAAAGGCGCACACATTGAAAACTTTAGTCTGTCCTGCTCTACACCAAAGTCATCAGAATCTAATAGAGAGTAAGCCTCATTATCTGAATGTAAATCTGATAAATTCGATGATGACAAATTACTAGATGCTAAATTTTGAGAGATCGAATTTGGTAAAGCAGAATTAGATGAAGTTAAATTAGATGATGACGTATCAGCTGATGACGAATTAGCAGTTGATAAATTCGATTTCGATAAATTAAAAGAAGAGAGGCTGAAGGATAACTGTCCTTCAGATAAAACATCGCCCCTTAGGCGCCTGGCGCAAAAGAGGCGAGATGATAATTCATTTTTATTCATCTATGGTCACTATAGTATGAACGTTGAATTTATGTACTAGGTAAAGAGCCTATAAAGGCTCTCTTAAACTTAGTATGAAGGCATTGC
>JBNMJE010000178.1:0-2130 GCA_050873645.1 Succinivibrio sp.
AACTTCGATGTTGAACTGCAACACTTCGTCAAGGTATTCCCTGTTGAATACTTCAACGCATTAAACGCAATGAAGGAGGCACACTAAGATGGGCTTTTTAAGAGGATTTATTGAATTTGAGCGTATCGAACAGCCTCATGTTCCAGTACAAGAGCGTGTAAAGAGTTTCTGTGAAATCTACGGTACCTTAACTGACGAGCAGGCTAAAATTCAGGCTGGTCGCTGCATGGACTGCGGTATTCCATTCTGTATGCATGAGTGCCCACTTCACAATGATTCACCAGACTTTAACGAGTTTGTATCTGAAGAGCAGATGGGTAAAGCTTACAACGTACTGTCAGCTACCAATAACTTCCCAGAGATCACAGGTCGTATCTGCCCTGCTCTGTGTGAAGAAGGTTGTACCTTAGGTATTCACCGTAAAGCTGTAGGCATTAAGTCTGTTGAAAGAAAGATTGCCGAATACGCTTTTGAGCATGGTTTGGTAAAACCTGTTATCACTGAACACCGTTCAGGTAAAAATGTTTGTGTAGTAGGTTCAGGTCCAGCAGCCCTAGCTGCAGCTCAACAGTTAAACCGCTTTGGTCACACTGTAACTGTAGTTGAAAAGATGAACAAGATTGGTGGTCTGTTACGCTACGGTATTCCTGATTTCAAACTGCCAAAAGAAATTCTTGATAGAAGAATTTCTCAGTTAGAGCAGGAAGGCATTACCTTTAAGACCTCTACTATCGTCGGTGCTATCAAGAACTTAGAGCACGGCGTTCATAACGACTCATTAAAGGAAGTTCGTGGTCAGGAGTTATTAGATAACTATGATGCTATCGTTCTAGCTCCAGGCTCTGAGGCTCCACGTGATTTAAGATTACCAGGTCGTGATTTAAAGGGCATCTACTTTGCTCTAGACTTCTTAATCGCTCAGAACCGTGAGAACAATGGTGACTGCGAGAATCCTATTGATGTTCGTGGTAAGAACGTTGTAGTAATCGGTGGTGGTGAAACTGCATCAGACTGTATCGGTGTTTCAATCCGTAAAGGTGCAGCCTCAGTAACCCAGTTAGATTACCATGACGAGTTACCTGAGAGTGTTGATTTGACCATGGCATGGCCTGATTGGAGAAAGATCAAGCGTACCTCTACTTCACATGAAGAAGGCTGCACAAGATTATTCTCAACTAACACCACCGCTTTTGAAGGTAAGGACAAGCTAGAAGCTGTTGTAACCGAGAAAGTAAAGTGGGGTGAAGGTCGCCACTTTGAGGGTATCAAGGGTACTGAAAGCAAGATTAAAGCTGACGTAGTCCTGATTGCTATGGGTTACTCACATCCATCATCTGCTTTAATTAAAGAGTTTGCCTTAGAGACAGACAAACGCGGCAATATTAAAGCTGACGTAAAGGGTGAGAATGCATATCAAACCTCAAACAAGAAAGTATTCGCAGCAGGTGACGGCAGAAAGGGTCAGTCACTGGTTGTCTACGCCATCGCAGAAGGTAGACAATGTGCTGCTGCAGTTGACAATTTCTTAAAAGGAAATTAGTCACTAAACATTTGCCTGTTGGTAGTTGCCTCCTATACAAATAGGAGGCTTTTTTTATTCATACTTTTTATTTATCCCCACTATTTAATTCACTAATGCACTGTTTAAGTGAGATTAAATTATTTTTAACTTCAAATAATCTAAATTTAGTGCACTAAATTAAATCACAGTTCTCATTTCTTAAAATTTCTATTAACTACTTGATCTTAATTCATTTTACTAAAGCAATTTTTGAAAAATGCTCTTTAAAATTGCATAAAAAGTTAAGATTTTGTCACAAAATTTTTTCTTATTTGATAATAAGTTACATGGCATTTACACAGTTTTCACTAACAATGTGCACTGTTTTAAGTCAGATCTGCACCAAATATGTGAATATTCGATTTGGTATTGCAAGCTAAAATTAAGAATTGTAAATTTGATTTCAACAAATTAAAACAAACTTTTCTTATCGGTCCTAAGACCGGTAAAACGATTTTATCAACAGGTAAACAGGAGACATTAAATGTCATACACACAGAGAGTATTAGACTCTTTAAAAGCTAAGTATCCATACCAGCCAGAATTCTTACAGGCAGCTGAGGAAATCT
>JBNMJE010000179.1:0-2070 GCA_050873645.1 Succinivibrio sp.
ACCTAAATCCCCTAATTTAATGTAGAGTATCACTCAAATTCTATCTAGGTGATTTTCTCTTCTCCCTTATTTAATCTACTTTTCATGAATTTTGTTACCCAAGGATCACTTTTACTTTATATACTCTACTATAATTATATATAGAGTATATAAAGTAAATTATTGAAGGCTCGTTATGCTGTACGTTGATCATGAAGTAGAATTACCTAAGGAATTATCTTATTTCGTTAAGAAGATCCATGGGGTGCAATATCTCTACCATTACACTGAATTTAAACGTGTTAATGGAAAGTTTCACCATAAAGAGGTTGCTATTGGCAAAGCTATCGTAGATGACTCTACAGGTGAGCCTATTGCACTAATTCCTAATGACAAGTACTTTGAATTGATGAAAACACCTGCACCAATAAACGCTGCTGTTAAAAAGAGAGGTAGAGCTCCTTTGAAAGAGAGTAAAGAGCTTTCTTATAATGAGTTAGCTGATGGCTCTGTATTAGGCTTTGGTTATGGTATTGCCTGCTTAAAAATAGCAAAAGACATTGGTTTGTACCAAATCCTTGTAGATACCTTTGGAGATGAAGTTACCATAAAGCTTCTATCTATTGCTGCTTACTATGCAAAAGATGGTGGTGGTCTTACTGGTATTGAGTACTTTACTACTCGTCAGATGTGTTTTACTAATACCATTATCAATGATTCTCAAGCTTGTGCCTTATTCTCTAGCATTAAAGAGAATGATACTGATGAATTCTTTAGAAAGTGGATTAAACTAACCACTGAGTCTCATTTAGCTTGTTATGACGTAACCTCAATATCCTCCTATGCTACAGGTTTATCTGAGGTATCTAAAGGCTACAATCGAGATAGGGAGAATTTAGATCAGGTAAACTTCGGTTTATTTGCCACCTTAGATACAGGTATTCCTATCTACTACAACATCTATAATGGTTGTATCAATGATTTCTCAAATCTACCATACGTACTAGCCAATGCTCGTAACTTAGGATTAAGTCAGCAATTAGTGCTAGTAACAGATGGTGGTTTTGCTACTGTGAACACAGTGCACAACTTACAAGAGCATAGCCAACCATTCCTAATGGGAGCACCTATTGCCCACTGCAAAGGTATTACTAAAGAAGTTATCAAGTGGCGTAATGAAAACGAATCAAATATTAGCGACTTTGTAAATGAATTTGATTCACCATTAGAAGCAAGAGTCGTACCTTATACTCTTGGTGATGTTCAAGGCTCTCTTATCATGTATCTAGATCCTGCTAAAGAAGCTTTACAAAAAGAAACTTTAAAAAAGAAAATCCTAAATGCCCAATATGATGTTGAAAACAGCCAAGAGTACTCAGATGCTTTAGCCCGTAAAGTAAAAGGCTTCTATACAGTTACCCAAAATGACGATAACTCTTTTACTTATACCCGCAATGATGAAGCTATTAGGACTGACTTAATGTTATGTGGCTGCATGGCTCTGTTCACCACTTATCCTAACTTTACAGCAAGTACTGCTCTTAGAACCTATAACAATAAGGATGTAGTTGAAAAGTGCTTTGCTGAACTTAAAAACGATATTCTAGGTGAGAGGTTGTACGTTCACAGTGATGAGGCTTTGACAGGAAAGATGTTTGTTACCTTTCTATCTCTAATTCTGCACAAATCCTTACAGAATAAGCTAAGACCTTGGATTAGAAAAAATCGCTCATCATTAGATGTCGCTTTTTCAATTCTGAGTGATATTGAATGCAAGAAATGCGGCAATCAGTGGTTGCTAACTAAAGTATTTACCAGTCATCAGAAGGAGCTAATTAAGCTCCTTCAATTACCAGTCAACTTCCTAGATCATAAATAAATAGTTGGTCTTACGCCTCCCATTTATGATCTATCCCCGTGTATACTCTACATTATGCATGGGGATTTAGGTATTTATGTTCTTTTAAAGCGTTTAGTCTTTATTTGAAAGGCGCTTTTCAAAAAGAA
Organism: Succinivibrio sp.; assembly: GCA_050873645.1. Taxonomy (GTDB): domain Bacteria; phylum Pseudomonadota; class Gammaproteobacteria; order Enterobacterales; family Succinivibrionaceae; genus Succinivibrio. The sequence goes on from JBNMJE010000179.1 coordinate 1,987, forward strand.
CGTTATACATCTCAAGACCTTCGATAATGGCTTTGTTTTTTTCACCGATGATGTCAGAGACTTCATCTTCAATTCTCATGAGGT
>JBNMJE010000180.1:0-1955 GCA_050873645.1 Succinivibrio sp.
ACAATAATTGTATTTATGTTGATAAAACAGCTCAAATCAGTCAATTTGCTGTGAAAAAAGGTCCTTTTTTCATTTCACGTCCAAGACGTTTTGGTAAGTCAACTCTTATCAATACCTTACATGAGCTCTTTGCTCATGGTACAGAGAAATTTAAAGGTTTAGCGATTGAACCTTTATGGGATGATAAAACTTATAAGGTTCTGCATTTAGATTTCTCATCCTATAACTTTTTATCTTCGTTTAATTTTAATGATTATTTCTATGCAGATTTAAAACAAAAGTTCATCGAATTAGGTTTTAGTATTGATGAGAGCAATATGTCTCTTAAAACGCCAGCTTTGCTTGTGGACAATGCTTTTAAGAATGAGCACTCAGGTGAAGATATTGTCTTACTTGTTGATGAATACGACACTCCTCTGTCAGCAGTTTTAAACAATGAAAAAGAGTTTTTAGCTCGTAGAGATATCCTCCATAGCTTTTACTCAAAAGTAAAAGAGTATCAAGGCAGATTCCATTTCATCTTTATCACAGGTGTAACTTATTACTCGCATACTTCCATATTCTCAGCATTTAACAATTTAAAAGATTTAACCTTGTCTACAAAATATGGTGCCATTTTAGGTTATACCACTGAAGAGTTGGAGAAATACTTTAGTGAGTATATTGATAATGCTGCTTCTGTTTTAAATGAAGAGAATGATACTGATGTATATGATCATGCAATGGTAGTTGAAGAACTTAAAAGAAACTATGACGGTTATAGCTTTGATAGAAAATGTAAAGCTCATGTCTTCAATCCATGGTCAATCATTAACTTTTTAGAGAGTCCTGAAGACGGTTTTATTCCTTACTGGATGTCATCAGGAGGTTCAACTCCTACTTTCCTTGTTAACTACCTAAAGCAGGGGTTAAAAAAGTACAATTCAAATGAATTGCAATCACTGCTAAATATCGACTCAACGGTCAATAAAGATTCCGACTCACTGTATCCAAGCATTGAAAATATAGCTAACATTGATTTATTTGCTATCTTGTATCAGGCAGGATATTTTTGCATTAAGACAGCTGAAGATGGTTATTTTAAGGTTGGCATTCCAAATTTAGAGGTAAAGAAAGCTTATTCAAACCTTGTCTTAAACCAACTTACAAAGTCACAAGACTCTAAGTTAAGATTCATTGGACCATTCAAAGAAGTTTTATCATCAGGAAACTTAGATAAGGTAAAGGAATTATTCAATACCTTCATCAATGAGTTTTCATATGAAACCGTAAAGAACTTTAATGAAGCATGTTTTAGAGATGTACTAAAGCTAGCAATGCTAACCTTTAATGTAACAGCATCAACTGAGGTAATGGGCTCTTGTGGAAGAGCAGATATTACAGCAGAGGCAGGTGACTACCTATATGTCTTTGAGTTAAAGGTAACCGATAACAGTAAGGACATTGATACAAAGCTCAATGTTGCCAAAGAGCAAATCATAAAGAACAAGTACGCAAGACGTCTTACAGATAAAACTGTAGTACCAGTAGCTTTAGTCTTAGAGAATAATTCTAAGAGTAGAGAAAAGAGTGATACTCCAGTATGTGAGATTGTAGCTTTAGAAAAAGTTGAAAACTGAATATAAAATAGTAATTTTATACAATATAATATTACATTAATACTGTGTCTAATTATCAGATTTATAATTATAAAATATAAGTAACTGTCAAAAGAATAATGCTGTGTTAATAGTAATTTTGTACAAGTTATTATTTGTTTAAATTATGAGAGTTAAAATACTCTTTTATCCTTCCAAATATCTGTGTTTACCACTGTTTTATTCCGTGTTTTGGTAAAGACGCAAGTGAAACAGTGAGTAATATCAATTCTTTTAGCTAGCTTTTGGTTAAATTCTTGAAATAAAGATAGGAAAAAGGCACAATCTACGTATATGTTTACATTGTTTTACACCAAT
>JBNMJE010000181.1:0-1920 GCA_050873645.1 Succinivibrio sp.
AGGATAAAGATCATCAATGATATAGGTGGCATTCATCATGACTATCTAATCTTTACCTCTGGTGGATCTGAAGCTGACAATCAGGCCATAGAGATCTTTAAAAGAGAAGGCATAAGAACTCATAAAAAGCACATCATTTCTTCAAAGATAGAGCATCACGCCATTTTGCACTCACTTGAAAGACTTGCAAATGAAGGCTTTGAAATTGAGCTTTTAGATGTTGATGCCAATGGTCTTGTAAATCCTGATGATCTTAAAAGGGCAATCAGAGATGATACCGTAGGTGTAAGCATCATGTTCTCTAATAATGAAATCGGAACTATAGAGCCTGTAAAAGAGATAGGAGCAATCTGCAAAGACAAAGGTGTCCTTTTCCACACTGATGCAGTTCAGGCAGTAGGTCATCTACCAATTGATGTCAAAGACATGAATATCGATCTCTTATCAGCTTCAGCTCATAAGTTCCACGGTCCTAAAGGTATAGGCTTTTTGTATGTAAACAGAAATGTAACTCCAACTTCTTTAATCGTAGGTGGTGGTCAGGAATATGGCTACAGGGCAGGTACTGAGAATGTCCCTGCAATAGCTGCAATGAAAACAGCCTTAACTGAAGCTGTAACTGATCTTGAAAATAAGATAAAAGACACCAAGGCAAAAGCAGACAAGATCATAACTGAGCTTTTAAAGATAAAAGCTGTAAGCCTTAACGGTGACAGGCTACAAAGATCACCTGGTAACATCAATATCTCGGTTAAAGGCGTTGATGGCGACAGTTTACGTTACTTGATTGAAGCTGAGGGCATTGCTGTATCAGCTGGTTCTGCCTGCAACTCAAAGAGTAAAGATCCTAGTCATGTGTTAAAAGCTATAGGACTTGAAGATGAGCTTGCTAAATCAAGTATCAGGGTAAGTATTGATGAGACACTTACTGAGGATGAACTTGATTACCTGATAAAAGGAGTTACTAAGAGCATTAGAGCTCTTACAGAAAGTGAGTCTTTAATTAAATAGGTAATCTTAATAGTTATTAGCTATAGGTTTAAATAAGACTTTTCTATATATTACAAAAGCTTATAACTTTTCATAAAAATATAGTATTAGCCAAATAACCAAAAATCGTGAATACTATATCTAACGAAGTACATAAGAATGTACACATAAAAAATAAGAAATATTACATACTACTTTTAAAGAAAAGACCATGCAAATTAAGAATTACATAAGAACTGATAGCAAAGGTGAGAATTTAAAAACTCACTTTGATCCTTTCACTTTACAAGCTACACCGATGTGCATGATGACCACAGTCTGTATGTCAACAATCAGCATGTCTGCAATCAGCATGTCATCAATGTACATGACAAGTAAGTGTAGTTGTAGTCATAACTAATCTACAAAGCTTTATAAGTCAGCATTAAAGCTACTTTAAAAGCCAAACACATTTCAATTTAAACAGTTGTTTTACAGAAATTGGAAATTTCTGTACAGGAGCTTTTTTTCTCAAAAATTAAGCTTTAGGAGATTTTTATGTCTTTTAAAATCGCAGTTGCAACCAAAGATGGAAAAAATATTGATACAGCATTTGCTACTGCTAAAAAGTTCTTAATTCTAGAAGTTGAGTCAGATGGTAAGTATGTAGAAGAAGGTTACAGAGGAAATCCTAATCTTGCTCTTTCTGTTCCAAATTCAGCAGGCAGTTGCGGTGCTTCATCATGCGGTGGCTGCGGTGGCGGTTGTGGCGGTGGCTCTTCATACAGCGTGGAGTTTTTATGGGACTGCCATTATGTTTTAGCAACCTCATTTGGTCACAAAGAAGCAAAGCTCTTAAACAGGATCTTTATTGATGCTCTAGAAGTTTCACTGCCAATTGATAAAGCTGTTGTAAAGGTAGCTTTATATGACAACCGTGTAACTAATAAC
>JBNMJE010000182.1:0-1912 GCA_050873645.1 Succinivibrio sp.
AGTTAGAATGGTATTCAGATATGATATCTTCACAACAAGTAAAGATGCCATTGATAAAACCATGATAGTAGTTCTCGTGAGGAGCTTTAGTTGCTGTATCTCTGATTGAGACATATTTTTGTAGCATGTCAAAAAAGATGTTATAAGTTTCTTTTTGATTGCCACATGATAAAGCATTAACTAACTTATTATGCAGATTAAACTCTTTAAAATCAGAGCAGAATTTCTCTTTAATGTTTTTGCCAAAACATTCTAGAATTTCTAAATTAGGAATTTTTGCAACAATTTCTTTGTTGGATTTACTATCTTTTTTTAGTTCCTCTTTCTTAGTCTGTTCCCAATCTACAGTTAGATAACCAGTATGTAGAAGTAGTGACCAAAAATCGTTAGAGTTATGTTCTGATAAAGTGTCATAGTTCATAGATTCATTTAGTTCGAATCTAATAGGCTTACCATCAACTAAATCTTGCATCTTTTGATTATCGTTATCAGTTAAATAACCAATATAACCAGATAAGGATTTATCAGATGTTGTGCCTTCCCAGTAGTTATTGGTTTTAATTGAATCTGTTTCACCATTTAGGACATCTTTATAGTTCTCATCAATGAAATTAACTACATCCCATGGACAGAACATCTCTTTGTCATAGAACTTGTATCCGTCATAGTGCTCTTTGACTTTTTGAGCATAGCCTTCTAGTTCATAGTCTTTTAAGAACTGATAGGTTTCGTCTTTAGTAAAACCAATGATGCTTGTTAATGATTTATCTGTAGCTAAAACAGTGTTTACCTTAAAGTTATTTACCCCTGTAAATAAACTGTTCTTAGCTACCTTTAAGCATCCTGTAATTACAGCTTTACTAATAGCACTATCATCTCCTAAGGATGTTTTTAACAAGTCAAAAAAGCCTTTCATAAAGGTAACCATCTTATCATGGTAGTCAGCAACAAAGTCAGGTCTATCCTTATGTTTAACTTTGTTTAATCTATCGTGATATGAAGCTGATGCTAGTGGCACATCGTACTCATCAATTAAAAGAATAGCTCGTCTTCCGTACTCTTTATATAAGAATCCAGCTAAAGTACTTAAAGCATCTTTTACGGTTTGCTGATTTTCGATTTTTTGTAAGAAACTTTTGGTGGTTAAGTGTTCTAACTCTTCTTTATCGGATTTATCTAATTTATCACTATTCTTTAGATAGCTATATCTTGAAGCAACTTTATGAACAACTGAGGCAAAACTCTCATAAGCTTCATTGAAATCATTGCCATCTACCTTCTTTAAGCTAATAGCAATAACAGGACACTGTCCCATGAACTTATCACAGAACTCTTTATCCTCTAAGATTTTTGTACCTTTAAATAGCTCTAGCTGTTTTGAGTTATCAAATGGCTTTTCAGGATTGATTTTTAAAAATGAGTCAAACATGCTCATGAGCAAGGTCTTACCAAAACGTCTTGGACGGGTAAACAACATTACAGCTGATTGATCTGTAAATACGGTCTTAAGATAAGGAGTCTTGTCGACAAAGTAACAATTTCCTTCTCTTAATTGAGAAAAGTCATCCTTACCAAAAGGTAGTTCTAAGAATTGTTTGTTGCTCATTATTCGATCCTGTTTTACGTCTTATTTATCAATTATACACAATAAAAAATTGGGTAATTGTAATTACTGGCATTAATTGTAAGTAGGACATGAAAGTTCTACCTTCTTATAAATCTTGTTTGAATACCTTTATGATAGTAGTGGCTTTCTCATGTCAGGATCAGTACATTTATATTCAGGATCATAACTTATGAACACAGCTGTTTGAAATAAAAATCTGTGGTGCTAAAGATCTTAAAAAAAGTGAATGTATCACTACAGAGAACAACTACTTTAGCTTTTTACAAGTTATAAAACAGTTTTTAC
>JBNMJE010000183.1:0-1864 GCA_050873645.1 Succinivibrio sp.
TTACAGGCAATTTTAAAGACTCCAAGAAAAATGCAATTATGTAGAGATTTGTGAGACTAATCACACTGATTTTTTAATGAACAGACAGTCTGCTTTGAGACTGGCTTAAAATGTTTAAAAGGCTATTTCAGACCATTTACGAAATTTTGCTAAGGTAGTATGTGACTGTGCTTCTAAATATAAGTACTTGTTGAACAGTTCTAAATTAGATGATAATTACAAAAAAATACTAGAACAGCTCATAGATATTAACTATCTAAGCGATCAAGAAAATTCTAATCGTTTAAATTGGTCTTTAAAGTTTTTAGCTTGGTTTCTATATGAAGAGTATGACAAGTATCCAATTCTTCTTATTGATGAGTACGATGTACCTCTAAAAAGAGCAGCATATCATGACAATCATCGTGATAATGAAAAAGGTTACAAAGCTGTCTATCATTACTACATGGAAGATTTGATGAGCTCTTTCTTTAGTATTTTAAAAGATGCTAAAACCACCACTAAAATAATAGTGACAGGTGGCTTGAGAGTTTATAAAAATAGACTTTACTCTGGAACCAATTTCACTCCAAACAGTGCAAACGAAAGAGTAACAGCATACACAGGCATGTTCGGTTTTACTGAAGAAGAAACCTTAAAGTTCTTAAAAGACTATAGTCTTGACGATTGATTCTCTAAAGTAAAAGAGCATTATGCAGGTTACAAGTTCTTTGACAAAGAGATCTTTAATCCAGTAGATGTAGTTAACTTTGTAAAAGATAACATTGAGCATAAGGAACATGATTCTGAAATAAAAACAGATACCTACTGGTGTGATTTAGTTTCAGATCAAGAGTTAACTGAGCACATTGTTTATTTAACAGATCATGCAACTCAATATATTCAAGATTTAGTTGATGGTAAGTCCATTACCTTTAGCTTAAATGACTCTATGAACTATGACATTTTATCAGAAAATAACACAGATGATATTTTGTCACTGTTACTGCACAAGGGGTATTTAACCATAGATTGGGATGCAACTGATGCCTTAGATGAGAGCAGTAGAAGGTACAATAATATTTGTGCAAAACTTCCTAATCTTGAGATACGAGATTTTCTTATAAAGACCTTTCAAGACAGATTTAGCTCTGAATTTGTAAGGCTAAACTTGCATACTAAATTAGTTGATGCTTTGACTTGTGGTAGTCAAAAAGAAGCTTATAACATCTTCTTTGACATGCTACAAAAATATGTCTCAATCAGAGATACTGCAACTAAAGCTCCTTTAGAAAACTTCTACCATGGTTTTCTAAATAGCATCTTTGCTTGTTGTGAAGATATCATATCTGAATACCATTCTAATTATGAATCAGGTAGTGGCTATGCAGATATTATCTTTAATGATCTAGGCGGCACTAAAGCCTGTGTTATTGAAATTAAAGTCTGCAAAGAAAAAGAAAGCAGAGCTAAAAAAGCCAATGAAGCTATAGAGCAAATTCTTGACAAACACTACGTTGATGAAATTTTAGAAGATGAGAATATAACCACAGTTACTGCTGTTGGTATCGCTTTTTATGCAAAGAACTGCGCTGTTGCTTGTAAAAAGATTAAGTAAAGGTTAATGTCATTTGCACGAGATTAGAACTCATTAGCATAATATCTAGAAATTCTTGAGACATAGCTTGTCAAGAAAGGACCTTATTGCAGCCGTAAAATTTAAAACAGAAGATTTTACAAAATCGAGAGTGAAATAAAATCCGTGTAAACCCAATTAAGTCTGATATTATTTTATGACTTAGTTGGAGTTTAATATGGCTAAAATCAAACGTAACCCTGCAGCATTAAAAATAGCAGATCTTATCTTTGAGAATTACGATTTAAA
>JBNMJE010000184.1:0-1829 GCA_050873645.1 Succinivibrio sp.
AATTTAACAGTTACTCCATTTTCATAAATTGTATCTGGAGCAAAATCAATTTCTCCATTACACCAAGTAATTGTGTTATTTTCTAAATTAAACTTTTTAAAAAGTTTTACATCTTTTAATTCATTGAAAATCCCCAAATTAAGGTATGGTCTAAAATCAAAGTCTTTTAGCGTCTTATCTGCAAATAAAAATCTAACTGAATAATCAGACAAATAAGTAGCTTTTACAATATGAAATTTCAACATTATAAATGACCTCCTTAATCTTCTGAGGATTTCTCCTTTTACCGTCAAATTTCATGGTTTTTCGAATTTATCTGAAAATCTCAATAAAATCAGACTTCAAACTCTGTATTAGACTTCTAGCTCTGTAAAAGAGTTATAGCGACAAGAGAATTTCCTATTCTCACAGGTAAAGTCGATATCCTCATGAAAATGACCGTAGTACCAGTGTTTAAACTGAAGAGACTGTCTTATCTTTTCAAGATATTTAGAACATTCATCATGAGAGAAAGCCTGCATATAGTAAGCACAGCTAGCAGGCTTTCTAATATAAAAATCCATAAGCGATGATAAGATACCAGATGGTGCTGTGTGAGTTAATACAGCATCAACTGTAAAATCAACTTTTGCTAATTCAGCAAGTGATCTTTGGTACTCTGCCTCTGTGATAGTTTCTTGTGACCACCAAGTTTCATGCTCTGTTCTGTATTGCTTATCAGGTGACATCGCACCACCTAGTGAAAAGATCTTTTTACCTTCGATTGTGAAGATATAACCACGGTCTAAGATCTCAACATTGTCTGTAAGTTTTATGATCTTGCCACCGTAGGCATCAGTTCTAGGTAACAAATCGATAGCATCATAGTTCTCATGATTACCAAGACAGGTGATGATCTTAAAAGGCAGCTCTAACAGTTGCTTTAAAAAGCGTTTGTCATGATCTCCTAGCTCTACACCATTTTCTGTATTTTTAACAGGATTCCAAATACCACCAAAGTCACCAGCTATTAGAACGATATCAGGTATCTTTTCAAGTTTTGCAATCTTATACAGCTTATCAATATCGTTTTCACGGTGTAAATCGCCAGTGACATAAATCATTTTGGCTACTCCATTTAGTTGGTATTTGTATTTAGAATCACTATAAAACCAAATCATGTAAATTGTATCTAACAAGTTCGAGAAGATTATTTCAATGTTTGGACTAATAGTGTTATTTATAAACTACAGTTGTTCTATAGCAAGTTGCGTTAACTCCAAAATCTGACCAATCAGTGCAAAATTCATTAACGTCAGATAGTTCAGTCTCTAAGTTATATCCTTTACCAATTTTGATTAGATCTGAATATAACCAATTATCTTTTTCAAACTTAATTTCAAATCCAGATTCAAATTTAAATATCATTGCTCTTGTAATGAAAGCTTCATACTCAGGAATTCTATCTTTTATAAGAAGTTGATGTTCATTTACAAGTGTGATTGATTTTATAACCGAGTTAACAGGAGTATCAGTGAGAATTGTACCTATTGCTTCTGATTTAATGTCAGATTCTTTCTCTCTACATAATTTCATAAAATATGCGTCATCAGGGCTGTTAAGGTAGTAAATTGATTCTAAAAAGGTCTTTAAAGCATATGCATTGTCACCAATTAACATTCCTACAATTTCATGGACAGCATTATTATTTGAAATGTTGTGACATTTATATTTTATGAAAGTCTTTCCTATCAAACTATGAATTAGTATTTCGCTGAATGTGTAATCAACTTTAACCATAGTCACATGCCATTAAAAAGAAATTAACCTAAGCCTTTGGAAATTTAACT
>JBNMJE010000185.1:0-1824 GCA_050873645.1 Succinivibrio sp.
CATAATTAAAAGAGATCAGCTGATAGATTTTTAGACAGGGTAAAGTGTTTCTTGAATTGTTAAAAGTCTGTAAGGAGTTCTTGATCCCAATCAATACTATCACTAGGTATTTTTTCCTGTAAAGAGCTAGCATTACAATCTATAGCTTTTGCAATTTTACCTAAACTTAAAAGATGATCTTTTTTGAAGATCTTATGTCTTTTTACCAAATCATTGAGTACATCGATGCGTACACCTGCTTTTTCTGACAGCTGTTTTACGGTTATACCTTTTTGCTCTAGGACAAGCAATAGCTTACTGTAAGGATGCTTTTCTAGATATTTGTCATTCATAGCCTCAAAAAACTGTGTTACATCCATTTCATGGTAGACATCAAACATTGACAGAATGGTATCAGCAGGTGCAATCTCAAATGTCTTTGCAAAAGAAAGAGAGGTAAGCCACTGGTAGTAGGCAATATTTGATCCAAAACAATATTCTTTTGTGGTGTTTGATGAAATGTAATCTCTTAATATCTCTCTATCAAGATTTAGATCTTCTAAAACGTAGTGAGTAAGTTCAATACCTGAACATCCAGATACCATGTAAAAGCCACCTTTTTCTACTCTAGTTGATATCTTTGATTTTAGGAAAAGGTCGGTATAGTCAGATACTGTGTATTGAAGAGCGTTAACAGCATAGTCATACATAAAACCAAGGTTATCACAGGCATCGTTTAGGTATAATTTGTTATAAGAATGAATCATGGTTAGCCTTTGACCTCTTTGTATAAGCTCAGTAAGTCTGGATTGTTTAATTCTTAGAGAACTTATCTACATCCATTGCGCTTAAAATCAGATCTTTTATGAATAAGTCTGACACAAAAACTTCATTGCAAACTTTAGAAAAGTAGTGATGCCTTGCTTTAAAATCACGAAGTTGGCCCTCAAAACCGCATTGATTTACAGATACAGGTAGTGCTTCTTTAAAACGCAGCAATTCAAATGCTGTCATGCTCTTTAGAACGTATTGCGGTTTAGGATTGCCTTGCTCAATTGCCAAAGTTAATTGTCTTAAAGAAATAGCATTGTTCAGAAAGTCATTTATATAAGTAAAGTTGCTGTTATCAGCTCTGTAGCCAATGATTACATCATAATCTTTTAAATCTTGAGTGTAGTTTGAAAGGATGTAGTCTCGTCCTTTTCTTGCAACAGCACTACTCAATGCAAAAGTTCTGTTCTCAAGTAAGATGGCTATCCAATTCATGATATTGAACATATCACTTTTAAGATCAAGAATTTTAAGTTTACTATCATCGATAGTGTATTCATTTACAAAACCATCTACACCAGTCTTCAATGCCCATTTTTTTGCAAGTTCAAGATCTTGAGTGCAGTAAAATCCTTGCCCAAAGTCGTCTTTGGAATTTCTAAAACCAAAGCTAGGCTTTTCAACTATGGATGTTGAACCGTGGTATAAAGTAATCAATTCATTCTCCATGATATATAAACAGGCAAAAGCTTTGTTCGTTTTATAATATAGAATTGTCAGTTACAGTAGAACCAAAGCAATTAGAGAAAAAAATTTGAAAGCAAGAAAACAGTATTGCAATTATTCAAATCAGTTTGTGATTCCTGTCAAGATATATGTTGTATTGTCAAAAAATCACAATTTTATACGTTTTTGTCTATTTCAAATTTTTAATTGAGGCTTCGAGCATAGTTGTGGGTAAAAACGAAGCCTCTGAATAATATATTTTACCCTTTAAGTTCATTTAACATGATCTTAAAAGTTCTTTGAAAACTTGAATTGAAAAGACCATTTCAATCCTGTATTTTGTTAATC
>JBNMJE010000186.1:0-1802 GCA_050873645.1 Succinivibrio sp.
AAAGCTTGCAACATCCTATGTGAATAACTGTAGTGTAGATGAAGTTACAGAGCCACAAATAGAGTCAATACTAGACAAGCTTGAGGAGCAATATGGTGGCTATTGCTTTGATGAATTCTACAAAAAGAAAGTCTTTAACACCTGGTCAATAAAAAGCTTTTTTCAGTCAGTAAAGAGCAATAAAAAAGTTGAGTTTGGTGAGTACTGGAATGACAACGGTGGAGTATCAAAGATATTATCTGACTTTGTAAAAAACTACGAACACGAGTTATTTGAGTTTATCTCTAATGGTGATGAATTATATGTCCCAACGATTGACTTTAAATTTCCTCCATCTTTAACCACCATCGATCCTAAAGTTCTGATGTGTCAGACAGGATATTTAACTTTACGCTCTGCTCTTGCTAGTGGTGATCTTACAGTGGATTTAGGTATTCCAAATGGTGAAATCTATAAAGCCTTAAACAGAATACTTGCAAACCACATCTTTAAAGAAAAGGCAGATGTCACAACCGATCAAGGTAGAAAATTATTAGAAGTAGGCTCTGTTGATGAGTATCAGCAAGTTTAAGCTTAAATGACACTGTTAGTGCAAGTCTTAACTCGATAAAACTTACCTATCATTAGCGCCACTTAAGGATAATTCTGTGGCGCACTAAGGTAGCAGTTCATGAGAGTGGTACTAATCTTAATTTGTTTCAGATAATACAAAGTTGTCTTGAAAAATCGAACTAAAAGACCTGTATCCCATCATCTCGAATTTTGAAAATATCCTTCTAAAATCCTCTCAAAATTGGCAATAATTATCACTGATTAAGGCTAAACGAGAGTTTTTCAAGCTATAATCTTAGAAGTAGTTTTGGAGATAAATATTCATGAAAGACATCAGTTCAGCGGGTTCATTTAGCGATTTTACTAGGGATAACTCTATATATATTGATAAGACACAATATATTCCAAGTTTAATCAAGCTTAAAAGAGTCTTTATCTCCCGTCCCCGTCGTTTTGGTAAATCTCTTACCCTAGATACTATTGGAACTTTGTTTGAGTATGGCGTTGACCCTTACTTTAAAGGAACCTGGATCTACGATAAATGGTCAGAGCCTACCTATCCAGTATTAAGACTTAACTTAGTTGAATATGAGATGTCTGATTTAACAGAATTTAAAATCGAGTTAACAGACGATATTACAGCGTTTGCAAAGAAGCATCACGTTTCAGGTTACATAGAAAGTAATAAACCAAATATAGCTATAAAAAACCTTTTAGTTGCCTTAAACGATGAGCAGCGACAGATAGTAATTTTAATCGACGAATATGACTGTCAGCTAACCGCAAACATCAATAACAAAGCTGTCTATGATTCTTTTCAAAAATGTTTGAGAAGTTTTTATGGAGCAATTAAAAATAAGGGAGCTGTAAAATTCTTAGGAGTAACAGGTGTTACAAGACTGAAAGATGTCTCCATTTTCTCTGTTGGCTCTGATATCAAAGATATCACTAACGCAAGTGCATATTCTCAAATGATAGGTTTTACCCGTGACGAGATTAAAAAGTACTACATTGATTATTTAAAGTTAGCCGCATCCTATGAGAATAACTGCTCTGTAGATGACGTAACCGATGACAAACTTGAGTCATTGTTAGATATGATGGCTCAGAATTATGATGGCTACTGTTTTGATGAAGACTATGAGAAAAAAGTATTCTGCACATGGTCAGTAAATACATTCTTGCAGTCGGTTTGCGATAAGAAAAAAGTTCAGTTTGGTGAATACTGGTACTACAACGGAGGATTGCCA
>JBNMJE010000187.1:0-1791 GCA_050873645.1 Succinivibrio sp.
AAAGAATACTATGATGCCATTATCAATTTCCATAAAAGACATTATGGCCAGCATGTAGAAAAAGACTGGATCTCAATTTCTACAGCGATTGTTCCTGCTCTAACTGCAATTTTACAGGCACTGTCTTTACCTGGTGATGAAGTAATTTTACAGACACCAGCTTACAACTGTTTCTTTGGTTGTATTAAGAACAGTGGTTGCGTTTTAGCTGAGAATAAACTTACCTACAAAGACGGAAAGTTCTCTTTAGATTTAGATAATTTAGAAGAGCTTGCAAGTCACGAGAAAGCAAGATTCTTACTTTTATGTAATCCACATAATCCATCAGGCAGATTATGGACAAAAGAAGAGTTACTCTCAATTATTGCTATTGCAAAAAAACATAACCTCATTGTAATTTCTGATGAAATTCACTGTGACATCAGACCAAATGGTTCTGTTTTCAATGCGCTTACAACCTTAGATGAGAGCTTTAACGACAGGATCATTACCATGAGATCTGGCAGTAAGACTTTTAATATTGCAGGTCTTAAAAATGCCTATGTCTTTACTCAAAATCAGGAGTTCCACAATCGCATCGACAGACAGTTTAATATCAATGAAATTAACGATCTGCCTCCATTTGGTATTGCAGCAACAGTTGCAGCCTACAATGAATGCGATGACTGGATTGTAGAACTAAACAACTACATTCAGGATAACTACAAGCTATTAGTAAAGTTCTTTAAAGAGAACTTCCCTGAGGTTAAGGTAGTTTCTTTAGAGAGTACCTATTTAGCTTGGGTTGATTGCTCATGCTTTAAGATGAGTGGTACAGAGATTAAAAACACTCTATTAAAGAAAGGAAAACTTTATGTAAATGATGGTGAAATGTACATGTCACCATATCCAAGTTTCTTAAGAATTAACTTAGGTTGTCCTAGAGCTTATTTAGAAGAGGCTTTAAAGAGATTTAAGGCAGCTTTAGCTTAAAGCAATCACTAAAATTCAAATCAATTAGACAGCGGCAGAAATCTTACTTTGTAATCTGCTGCTGTTAATCTCATCTAGAATATCAAAACCATCACCTGTCTCGTGGATCTTTTCGTAGGTTAAAGCCACACCTTTCATTTGGCGACGAAGTTTCTCCTGTTTTAATGGAGTTAATTCAGCAAAAACTTCAGGTGAATAGGTTCTTTCAAAAGGAACTAAAGGTTCTGCTCTTAAGCACTCAGTCAAGAATACTTGAGTCATACCATCAGTTGAGAATTGCTCGGTAATAGCCTGTGATCTGTCAAAATCTGATGATTCAGCATATTTCTTCTGCTCTGGCAGAAGGTTAAACTTCTTTCTTAAATCTTCTTCTTTTAACTTAGATTCTGAAGAAGAGAACTCAGGATTATCAGTAACGTCATGAGATAACATAGCTAATAGCAGAGCGAAGTCAGCATGATCAGAGGTCTGAATATCCTGATTCAGACGAGTGCCAAGCTGCAATTCATCTACTAAAAGTTGATTTCTGATCTCATGAGTAAGCATGAAATGATCTCCTAATTACCTTACATATTCTTATCGGCAAAATTAGAAAATCTTTAAGTAATATTTTGAAAAATAAAGAAAAAAGAAAACCTCAGATGTAAATACAGCTGAGGCTTTGATACTAATCCCAACCCCTGCAGGAGGAGATGGGATTGGGACTAGATGCTTTAATTAACCTAACAGACTTAAAGCAATCTGTGGACGGCTGTTAGCCTGAGTTAACATTGAGGTTGCAGCCTGCTGAATGATGTTCTGCTGTGATAAGTTTGCAGC
>JBNMJE010000188.1:0-1708 GCA_050873645.1 Succinivibrio sp.
GAGATTGAATTTGAAAAAGACAAAAGAGGAACAATCACTGGCTACAAGAGCCACAAAATCTCCTCTGATGTCTTAGAGAGTTTGATGCCATGGAATATGGCTAAATTTAAGATCTGAAAAGTTTAATTCAGACCATTTACTAAAGAAATGATTGTAGTCTTCATAAAATTGGCATTATTTGTCAGTAAATACAGTATAAAAGAACGTAAATATTTTATAATTTAAAGATGGAGATAATTATTGACATAGAGAATAAAAGATGAGTGACAAACAATTCCTAGCCTTACCAGTAACCGGTGATACCTTCGCTGAGCTTAGAGAAAAGAACCGTTACTACGTGGATAAGACTCCATATCTAAAGTCTGTATTCTCAGAGGATGAAGCAGTAGATGATGATTCTTTAATCAATGGTACTACTGTTTTGCTCTTAACCAGACCTAGACGTTTTGGTAAGACCTTGCTCATGAATATGTTTGGATCTTTCTTAAAGATTAGTGGTAAAGAGCCAGGAAACATAACTAAGCATCTAAACTACTTTAAAGGAACCAAAATCTTAGAGGACAAAGAGTTCTGTAAGAAGTACATGGGACAATTTCCTGTTATTTCTATTAGTTTAAAAGGAGTTCATGGAAAAACTTTTAAAGCTGCTTACTTTAAGCTTGCAGAGCTAATTGTTGAAAAAGCAAAAGAATTTAGCTTTTTAGAAAACAGTCCAGCACTAGATGAAGATGATAAAGAGACTTATGCAAATCTGAAAAGAAAATCATATTTAAGAAAATTTAATGATGACGCTATATCTGATGCAACCTCAGCCATAGCCTCATTAGCATCAATGCTCTATAAACACTTTAACAAACAGGTTTATGTCTTAATTGATGAGTATGATGTACCTTTAGCTAAAGCACAGGATAACAACTACCATAAAGAGATGGTAGAACTGATGTCATCTTTCTTAGACTTCTTAAAAGATACTCAAAAAGATCCTGAAAAGGATACATCTATCATAAGTAAGGTCATACTCACAGGATGTTTAAAGGTAGCTAAGAACAGTATCTTTACAGGTGTTAATAATCTTAAGGTAAATACAGTAACCTCTGAAAATGAAAACTTAACAGGTATCATCGGTTTTACCAAAGAAGAAACACTTAAAACCTTACAAGACTATGAAATGGGAGATTTTGCTCAAGTTGTTAAGAACAACTATGACGGCTATAAGTTCTATGACAAAGAGATGTTCTGTCCATGGGATGTTTTAAATTTCATAGATGAGAACTTTACAAAAAATCAAAAAGGACAAAAGAATAAAGTAAATGCTGCAAACTACTGGGCAGGATCATCCTCAAATACATCTCTATATGAATATCTAGGATTTTTAACTGACAGTGATAACCAAAAGATGCAGGATTTAGTTGATGGTAAGTCAATTAGCTTTATTCTAAATGAAACCATGAACTATGACTGTTTATCTAAACATGACACTAATGACTTCTGGTCATTACTACTACATACAGGTTATTTAACTCTTGATTGGGAAAAGACTGATGAAGATGAACTTACTAAAGATAATTCCTCAAACAAAGAAGTCTTTGTAAGAATTCCTAATTTAGAAATCAGAAATTGTTTTAAAAATGATATTCAAAAGAGATTCAATACAGAAATCGCTCCTAACAGTGTTGCTGATGCTTTAGCTAATAACCTCTTTGAAGGA
>JBNMJE010000189.1:0-1681 GCA_050873645.1 Succinivibrio sp.
ACAGGCAATTTTAAAGACTCCAAGAAAAATGCAATTATGTAGAGATTTGTGAGACTAATCACACTGATTTTTTAATGAACAGACAGTCTGCTTTGAGACTGTCTTAAAATGTTTTAAAGGTCATTTCAGACCATTTACTAAATTAATGCTAGAAAAAAGCCATTAATCTTTATTAGCTGAAATAGAAAGGAATTTTGTTTTTTAGTAAGTGTAGGGCTCATTTAAAATGAGCCCCAAAATGATTAGATATCTTTTTCAACCTGAGTGAAATCAAGATCTACTGGAGTTGCTCTACCAAAGATTGCAATTGAAACAGTTAAGCGGTTCTTCTCGTAATCAACCTTCTCAACAGTACCAACGAAGTCTTTGAATGCACCATCGATAGCACGTACATGCTCGCCAACCTCGAACATAGTCTTTGGACGTGGAGAATCTTCAGTTTCCTTCAGACGGTTTAAGATCTTGTTAGCTTCAGCCTCGGTAATTGGAAGAGGTTTTTCTGAAGTACCACCAATGAAACCTAAAACGCGATCAGTATGTTTTACTAACTGCCATGATTCAGAGGTCATTCTCATGTTTACAAGAACATAGCCTGGGAAGAACTTACGCTCACTCTCACGCTTCTTACCATCTTTGATTTCTTTAACCTTTTCCTTTGGAACAAGGATTTCACCAAAGTAGTCTTCCATATGGTGGATCTTGATTCTTTCAGCAAGAGTTAAAGCAACTCTCTGCTCGAAACCAGAGAAAGCCTGAATTACATACCAACGGAAAGTATCACCACCGAAGTATTTATTCTTCTTTGGCTCTTCTTTAGCCATATCTGGATTTGCATCTAAAGCTGAGGTCTCGTCAACAACAGGAGCCTCAGGTGCTACAGGAGCTTCTGGTGCTTCAATCTTTTCAATATCTGCCATTTTAAAATCCTTTGGTAATTACTATAAGGTAAATAGGCGAACTAACTGCATGAATACGATATCGCATAGATACAGGAATAAGCTTACAACACAAACAGCTACGAAAACAATAAATGTTGTCTGAACTGCTTCTTGTCTAGTTGGCCATACAACTTTACGTAATTCAGTATATGACTGACGACCAAACTGTAATAAGGTGCGACCCTTATTTGTAAGAAGAGCAATAATTAAAGCAATTGCAAAACCAACGATAACAATTGCTACACGCAGAAGACGAGATAAGCTACCTTCATCTACTGCAACAAAACTTGTGTAATACCAGTTACCTAAGATAACTGCAACTACTAAAACAATAGAAATAGTCCAAAAGATTGCGCTTAGAGCTGGAGATACAAACAGCTTTGAATCAGCACCGTTTGCAGCTTTTTTAGCATTTGCCTTCTTAGCAGGCTGGACTTTATTGCTAGTTGTTTCTGACATAAAAAAAACCTTAAATTAAAAGGTACAAAATTATTAGCACCTTAAGACAATTAATCCGTAGCAGTAAAAAATACTGCTACGGACATACATCTTTGCTGATTAGGTATTACTCGATGATAGTACCAACAACACCAGCACCTACGGTTCTACCACCCTCACGGATAGCGAATCTCTCACCTTCAGCCATTGCTACTGGGTGAATTAAGGTTACGGTCATATCGGTGTTATCACCTGGCATTACCATCTCTACGCCTTCCTGTAGGTCGATGGTACCGGTAATATCA
>JBNMJE010000190.1:0-1669 GCA_050873645.1 Succinivibrio sp.
ACGCAGAATTGTCATTGAATTTAAGTATGCTCAAAATGAGACTGAAGCTAAGGCAAAGCTTAGTGAAGCTGTAGAACAGATTAAAACTCGTGACTATGGCAACATCTTACCTAAAAAGAATGAGCTATTAAGAATTGCAGCTGTCTTTAATGCAGATCCTAAGGTGAGAGCATTTAGCGATTATCATGCTGTATAAAATTACAGTTTTGAGTTTTTGACCACAACTGTGCAAAAGTTTTACAAATGCAGAGTAGACTGACAGTATCGATTTACATACAAATGCAATTGCTGTCTTCATTCTCATCTGAATTTATACCCTTAATATATCCTCATCTGGCATACAAATCTTGTTATAGAAAATTACTATATCAAGTCATTCTTAAATAGTATTATCTTTCTCTGACATTCATCTGTAAACTCAAAGCATGAAAACAATAAATGAGGTTACAAATGACAGCACATATTCCATTTAAGTATGATTTTGTAGGTTCCTTCTTAAGACCTGAAGCAGTTCAGAATGCTAAAGCTTTATTCAAAAAAGGCCTGATTTCACAGGACGAGCTAACCAAAGTAGAAAACACAGAGATTGAAAAGTTAATTGCTAAACAGAAAGCTGCTGGCTACCACGTAATTACAGATGGTGAGTACAGAAGAGCTTACTGGCATTTAGATTTCTTCTGGGGATTAAACGGTATCGAGCAGACTGAGTTATCACATGGTTATTTCTTCCATAACGAGGAAACTGCTAAAGGCTCAATTAAGATCGTAGGTAAGATCACCGGTGAGAACCACCCATTCGTTGAGCACTTTAAGTTTGTAAATCAGTTCTCCGATGACAATGCTGTTGCAAAACAGACCTTCCCTGCTCCTGCTCAGTTACTTGCAGAGTTATTCAGAAAAGATAATATTGAGAACACCAAAAAGTTCTACCCTAACCTTGATGAGTTAATTGAGGACATTGGTGCAGCTTACAGAACAGTAATTAAAGAATTATATGCAGCAGGCTGTAGAAACATTCAGGTTGATGATTGTACCTGGGGTATGTTCGTAGATGAGAAGTACTGGGCAGCTCGTCAGAACGGCAATGTTTCTTTAGAACAGGAAGCTGAAAAGTACCTAAGAGTTAACAATTTAGCTTATCAGGACCGTCCAAAAGATCTTGCCCTTACAACTCATATCTGTCGTGGTAACTACCACTCAACCTATGCTTGTACTGGTCCTTATGACTCAATTGCTCCTATTCTTTTTGCTAAAGAGAATGTTGATGCATTCTATCTTGAGTTTGATGATGAGAGATCAGGCGGTTTTGAACCATTAAAATTCGTTCCACAGGATAAGAAAGTAGTTTTAGGTTTAATCACCTCTAAAAGACCTCAGTTAGAAGACAAAGAGTTCATTAAAAAGAGAATTGCAGAAGCTTCTAAGTACATTCCTCTAGAGAGATTATGCCTGTCACCACAATGTGGCTTTGCTTCATGCGAAATTGGTAACAAGCTTACCGATGAGGATCAGTGGAAGAAACTTGCTTTAGTAAAAGAAATTGCTAAAGAAGTATTCAATGTTGATTAGTATTCAATCCTGATTAAGGTTTAAGATCTTAGTTACTCACAGGATCTTTGACTAAAATCAATTAAAAGGAGAGCAATAGCATTGCCCTCCTTTTATTTTC
>JBNMJE010000191.1:0-1653 GCA_050873645.1 Succinivibrio sp.
CTTAACCAGACCTAGACGTTTTGGTAAGACCTTGCTCATGAATATGTTTGAGTCTTTCCTAGATATCAACTATGAAAAGCCTGGTGACACCTCAATTCAAGATCAGTTTTTCAAAGGTACCAAGATATTAGAAGACAAAGACTTCTGTAAAAAATACATGGGACAATTCCCTGTTATTTCCATTACTTTAAAGGATGTGTCAGGTGACAGCTATGAAGATGCCTATTTCCAATTAGCTGGAATTATAGCGGATAAAGTTAATGAATTTGAATTCTTAAAAGACAGTCCTGCTTTAAATGACAATGACAAAGATACCTTCTCAAAATTATCAAACAAAAACTTTTTGATAAAAAATTCTGCTCAATCTCGATATTACATAACTCAAGCTATAGCTTCTTTATCTTTAATGCTCTATAAGCACTTTAAGAAACAAGTCTATGTCTTAATTGATGAATATGATGTACCTTTAGCTAAAGCTCATGCTAAAGGTTACCATGAGAAAATGGTTAGCTTGATGTCATCTTTTCTAGGATTCTTAAAAGATCCTAAAAGAGATCCTGAAAAGAAGACTTCAATTATAAGTAAGGTAGTAATTACAGGCTGTTTAAAGGTTGCTAAGAACACTATCTTTACAGGTGTGAACAACCTTAAGGTAAATACTGTAGCTGATCAAGAACCCCAATATACAGGTATCATTGGTTTTACCAAAGAAGAAACACAAAAAGTCTTAAAAGACTATGAGTTTGATGACTTTTCACAAACTGTAAAGAATTACTATGACGGTTATAAGTTCTATGATAAAGAGATGTTCTGTCCATGGGATGTGATTAACTTTATAAGTAAGAACTTTAGCCTAAAACAAACTGGTAACATAGATGATATAAAACCAGGTAACTACTGGGATAATAGCTCTTCAGACAGTGCATTAGAAGAGTACTTAGGATATCTAACAGACAATGACAACCAAAAGATGCAGGATTTAGTTGATGGTAAGTCTATTAGTTTCAAGTTAAACGAATCCATGAACTATGACACCCTGTCAGAACATAAATCAAATGATTTCTGGTCATTACTCCTACATACTGGTTATCTAACTGTAGATTGGGAACTGACCAAAAAAGAAGAACTAGCTAAAGAAAACAATAAAGATATCTTTGTAAGGATTCCTAATTTAGAAATCTTAGAATGTTTTGAAAACAACATTCAAAACAGATTTAACTCTGATTTTATAAAATTAAACTTACATAAAAAGTTAGTTGATGCTCTAGCCTGTGGTAATCAACAGGAAATCTATGACATCTTCTTTGATATGTTACAGAAATATGTGTCAATCAGAGATACAGCAACTAAAGCTCCTTTAGAGAACTACTATCATGGCTTTATCAATGGCATCTTTACAAGTTGTGAAAAACTCGTCTCTGAATACCACTCTAACTATGAAGCCGGTAATGGTTATCCTGATATTACCTTTAAAGCTGACCGTAATACCAAAGCTGTAATCATTGAGATTAAAGCTACCTCTAGTGAAGAGAATATGGATGAGCTTGCAGCTAAGGCATTAGCTCAGATTGAAGAGAAGAATTATGCTCTACCTTTTACAAAACAATCAAAGATTACAGAGATCTACGCTTATGGCATAGTATTTTGTAAAAA
>JBNMJE010000192.1:0-1645 GCA_050873645.1 Succinivibrio sp.
ACATTTTTCATCTCTTCAATGAGTTGTGCTCATAAAAGTGAGCACAAAATTCAGACTTTTCAGCAGAATTGGCAAAAAATGACAGTATCTTGCAGTTCTGCAGTTATAAATAATGTATATTTATAACTGAAAGATAAAAGAGCAGATTCAAATCTAAAACAGGATCGGATAAAGAGCAAAAAACACTTCTTAGCCTTACCAGTAACTGGTGACACTTTTGCTGAGATTAGAGAAAAGAACCGTTACTACGTAGATAAGACTCCATACTTAAAGCAGGTATTCTCTGAAGATGAATCTGTTGATGAGAATTCTTTAATTGATGGTACAACTGTTTTGCTCTTAACAAGACCTAGACGTTTTGGAAAGACCTTGCTCATGACCATGTTTGAGTCTTTCTTAAAGATTAGCGGTAAAAATCCTGGTGACACCACTATTCATCAGAGCTACTTCAAAGATACCAAGATTTTTGAAGACAAAGAGTTCTGTAAAAAGTACATGGGACAATTCCCTGTTATTGCCATTACTTTAAAAGATGTATTAGGTGATGACTTTGAAAGTACGTATTTAAAACTAGCTGAAGTCGTTTCAGATAAAGCAAGTGAATTTGGATTTTTAAAAGACAGTCCATATTTAGATGAACAGGAAAAAGTTAAGTTTAATAAGCTATGTGATGAGGATTATCTAAAAAATGCTGATAAAAAGGCAATATCCTATGTAACCTCAGCAATCAAATCCTTAAGTCAAATGCTCTATAAGCACTTTAACAAACAGGTTTATGTCTTAATTGATGAGTATGATGTACCTTTAGCTAAAGCTCATGCAAAAGGCTTCCATGAAAAAATGGTAAGCTTGATGTCATCTTTTCTAGGATTCTTAAAAGATCCTAAAAGAGATCCTGAAAAAAATACTTCAATTATAAGCAAGGTAGTAATTACAGGATGCTTAAAAGTAGCTAAGAACACTATCTTTACAGGTGTAAATAACCTTTACGTAAATACAGTAGTAGATCAAGAGACTGAATACACTGGTATCATTGGTTTTACCAAAGAAGAAACACAAAAAATCTTAAAAGACTATGAGTTTGATGACTTCTCTACAACTGTGAAAAATTACTACGATGGATATAAGTTCTTTGATAAAGAGATGTTCTGTCCATGGGATGTGATTAACTTTATAAGAAAGAACTTTAACTTTAAACAGACTGGTAATTTAGACAATATAAAACCTGGCAACTATTGGGATAAGAGCTCTTCAGACAGTGCATTAGAAGAGTACTTAGGATATCTTACCGACAATGACAACCAAAAGATGCAGGATTTAGTTGATGGTAAATCTATTAGTTTCAAGTTAAACGAATCCATGAACTATGACACTCTGTCAGAGCATAAATCAGATGATTTCTGGTCATTACTCCTACATACTGGTTATCTAACTGTAGATTGGGAACAGACCAAAAAAGAAGAATTAGCAAAAGAGAACAATAAAGATATCTTTGTAAGGATTCCTAATTTAGAAATCTTAGAATGTTTCACCAAGAACATAAAAGATAGATTTAATAATAAGATTGCTCCTAACAGTGTTGCTGATGCTTTAGCTAATAACCTCTTTGAAGGAAAAGCTGAGATTGCATCAGACACTATCTATA
>JBNMJE010000193.1:0-1595 GCA_050873645.1 Succinivibrio sp.
TTAAAGGTAATATCAGCATAGCCATCACCTGCTTCATAGTTAGAGTGGTATTCAGAGATTAGTTTTTCACAACTTGTAAAGATTCCATTGATAAAGCCATGGTAGTAGTTCTCTAATGGAGATTTAGTTGCTGTATCTCTGATTGAGACATATTTCTGTAACATGTCAAAAAAGATGTTATAAGCTTCTTTTTGATTACCACAAGTCAAAGCATTAACTAACTGAGTATGCAAGTTTAGCTTAACAAATTCAGAACTAAATCTCTTTTGAATAACATCTTTAAAGCAATTTTTGATTTCTAGATTTGGAATCCTTGCAAAGACGTTATTATCAAATTGATGCTTTTTCTTCTCTTCTTTAGTCTTTTCTAAGTCGATTTTTAAATAACCAAAGTTCAAAAGTAAAGTCCACATATCATCTGTATCTGTAACAGATAATTTGCAGTAACCAACAAATTGATTTAGTTCAAAGCAAATTGACTTACCATCAATTAAGTCCTGCATGTTTTGATTATCATGTTCAGTCAAATAAGCTATGTATTCAGCTGATACAGGCTCTAAAGTTTCTCCTACCCAATAGCCATCTGTTTTTACTTTTTCATTAGAACTGTTTAAGTTTTTCTTACAGTTAGCTTCTACAAATTTAATCAGGTCTAATGGATTGAATATGTCTGAGAAACAGAACTCGTATCCGCCGTAATAGTCTTCGACAGTTTGACTGTGGCTTTCAAGCTCATAGTCTTTTAAAAGCTTGAAGGTCTCATCTTTGGTAAAACCAAAGATGTCTGCATAACTATATAAATTGTTAAGACTTGTATTGATTTCCACGTTGTTTGCAATGTCTGGAATACTGTGTTGTACTATTGGAGAGCTACTTGTAGCAACTATATTGGAAATAATCGGAAGCAAAGTTTCAGGATCTTTATTGAAGTCTTTAAAGAAATCACATAGATGACAATAAAGCATTACCATATCATCATAGTAGCCATTCTCTAAAGCGCTGACTAAAGGTACATCATAGTCATCTATAAAAACATAAACCTGTCTTTTAAAATAGGCATAAAGCATTGATATCAATGAACCAATAGCAGAGGTCAAATATGAGCGGTTTAAAGCTTTTCTGCTTTTTAGATATGATTCATCTGATATTTTTAAGAAGGTTTCCTTATCATCATCGTTTAATTTAGAGCTGCCTTTTAAGAAACTGTATTCATTTACTTTTGAACATATTGTTTGAGCAAGCTTTGAACAAGCTTCATCAAAGTTTTTACCTTTGATATCTTTAAAGGAAATGTAGATTACAGGAAACTGTCCCATAAACTCATTACAGAACTCTCTGTCTTCAAATATCTTGGTACCTTTAAACAGTTTCTCCTGAAGAGCTGTGTCACCAGGATTTTTATAGTCAATCTTAAAGAAAGACTCAAACATAGTAAGAAGCATCGTCTTACCAAATTTATTTGGTCTTACAAGGAGCAGGACTGTGACTCCATTATTATAAAATACCTGCTTTAAGCTTGGAGTCTTATCTACGTAGTAACAGTTCTTCTCTCTAACATCAGCAAAGGTATCACCAGTTACTGGTAAGGCTAAGAA
>JBNMJE010000194.1:0-1510 GCA_050873645.1 Succinivibrio sp.
CGGCTATAAAAAGTCTGTAGAGATCATTCATGATTTAAGCTTGAAGATAAAAGCAGGTGAAAAGGTTGGTATTGTAGGACCATCTGGTGCCGGCAAGAGTACACTCATAAGCCTTTTATTAAGATTTTATGATGTAGATTCAGGCGCAATCACCATCGATGGAGTAAATATCAAAAAATTTACTCAGGATGATTTAAGAAGTTTGTTCTCCATGGTAAGTCAGGACAGTTCTCTTATGCACAGAACTGTAGGGGAGAATATTGAGTATGGCTCTAAATCAGAACTACAAAAAGAAGATCTTGAAGAGGTTGCAATTGCAACTGACTCATTGAACTTTATTGAAAATCTCTCTGATTACAGGGGAGGATCTGGCTTTGATTCTGTTGTAGGCGACAGAGGCGTAAAACTCTCAGGTGGTCAGAAACAGAGAATTGCCTTAGCTAGAGTTCTAGTAAAAAATTCACCTATTCTCATCTTAGATGAAGCTACATCAGCTCTAGACTCTCAAAGTGAAAAGTACATTCAAGAGAATCTTGAAAAGCTGATGTTGGGTAAGACTGTTATCGCAATTGCACATCGTCTGTCTACGTTAAAGAAGATGGATAAGATTGTTGTTTTAGACAAAGGTCAGATTGTAGAGTCTGGCACACATGAAGAGCTTTTAGCTCATAACTCACTTTATAAAAAACTTTGGTCATTACAGACTGATGGATTTTTAAATAAATCTGATGAAACACAAGACAACTAGTGCTATAGAGTTAGACATATTTAAAATTTGTCAACAGATCAAAAGCAAAACATAAGAGCAAGTAACAACGACCTGTTTTTATCCATTACACCCCCTCTAAATCACTGATTACTTAATAGAGATCACCCAAAAGTAAAGCATCAAAATACTTTTAAAAGAGCATGTCGATTATTCTGAAATTTCAGATGTAAAAAAAAAACTAAACAAAAAAGTAAAAAAATTTTTTAACTATTCTTAACAGCATAGGAAAGCCAAAAGGTAAAAGAAAAGAGAAAGAAAGATTAAGACAATGTAAAAAAATAATTTGACAAGGAATAAAAAAAGTCTATAATGCATTTCCGTTGTCACGAACGACAACGCAAAAAATAAAACTCAAGCAGTTTTATAAAAGTTCTTTAAAAACAAGTACGGACAATCTGTGTGGGCCCTCGGAAGAGGGTTTAAAAAACAAAGATGTGTAGAAGTTCAGTTGAAAGAAAGTACTGAATGAAGGAACACAAAAGCAAATCAAAATCTTTATATTCGAAGAGTTTGATCATGGCTCAGATTGAACGCTGGCGGCAGGCCTAATACATGCAAGTCGAACGGTAACATAAGAAAAGCTTGCTTTTCTTGATGACGCGTGGCGGACGGGTGAGTAACATTTGGGAAACTACCTGATAGAGGGGGACAACAGTTGGAAACGACTGCTAATACCGCATATAGCCTAAGGGTGAAAGAAGTAATTCGCTATCAGATGTGCCCAAACGGGATTAGCTAGTA